>DATCTE010000355.1:0-2960 GCA_036568085.1 Thiobacillus sp. | reverse complement strand
ACCGGTCTTCTGTTCAAACGCGTCGAACAGGCGGCGCAGGTTGCCCATGTTGCTGGACAGGTCGCCCACGTTGAGCAGATTGCGGCTGCCGGAGACCACCATGTTTTCCTGGTTGGCATCGAGCGCCTGGCTGCCGGCATCCACGGCGGCGGCCATCAGGCGGGTGATGTCGTCGCGCATGCGGCCGAGTTCGTCGCGCAGCTTGCCGCGCACCTGGTCGAAGGTGAAGCCGGTGAAGTTCTGGTTGAAGAAATTGGCCGCCTCGGTCAGCGCAGAGGCGCTGTAGGGCGTGTCGGCGACGATGACGCGGTTTTCGACCTCGCCTTCCATGGTGACGATGATGAGCAGGATGCGCTTGTCCGACAGACTCATGAATTCGATCTGGCGGAACGCCGGGCTGCGCCGCGGCGTCATCACCAGCCCGGCGAACTGGCTGAGGTCGGACAGCAGGGTGGAGGCTGCAGTCATCAGCCGCTGCGGGTCGGACGCCGTCAGGCTGTGTTCGAGCTGGCTGACCTCGACCTGCGCCAGCGGCCGCACGGTCAGCAGCGTGTCGACGAAGAAGCGGTAGCCGCGCGGCGTCGGCACCCGTCCGGCCGAGGTATGCGGGCTGGCGACGAAGCCCATTTCCTCGAGGTCGGCCATGATGTTGCGGATGCTGGCGGGCGACAGGTCCAGCCCGGCGTGCTTCGACAGGGTGCGCGAGCCGACGGGTTCCCCTTCGCTGATGTAGCGTTCCACCAGGGTTTTCAGCAGGATGCGGGCGCGGTCGTTGAGCATGAGTTGATTATATAGGGGTGAGCGGTGAGCGGTGAGCGGTGAGCGGTGAGCGGTGAGCGGGAACACGTCTTTGCCCCTCCGCTCACTGCTCACCGCTTACCGTTCACCATCCCCCTATATAATCGCCCCTCATGCAAACCCCTTTCCACACTGTCGGCCTGGTCGGCAAATACGACAACCAGGGCATGGAAGCCTCGGTGCGCGCCTTGGGCGAATTCCTGCGCGGGCGCGGGCATGACGTCCTGCTGGCCTGCCAGAGCGCGGATCACCTGGGGATCAAGGATTTTCCAACGCGCAACCTGCACGACCTGGCGACCGAAAGCGATGTCGTGGTGGTGCTGGGCGGCGACGGCACCATGCTGTCGATCGCGCGCGAACTGGCACCGAACGGCGCGCCGCTCATCGGCGTCAACCAGGGCCGTCTAGGCTTCCTCACCGACATCACGGTCGACGACATGTTCGATGCCATCGCCGAGATTCTCAGCGGCCAGTACGTGGCGGAAGAGCGCATCCTGCTGAACGGGCAGATCCGCCGTGACGGCGAGCCCGTGTTCGAGTCCACCGCGTTCAACGACGTGGTGGTGGGCAAGGGCGGCTCGGGTCGCCTGATCGACCTGGAAATCGCCATCAACAGCGAGTTCGTCTACAGCCAGCGCGCCGACGGCCTGGTGGTTACCAGCCCGACCGGCACCACCGCCTACGCGCTGTCGGCGGGCGGCCCCATCGTGCACCCGACGCTGGAAGCGGTGGCGCTGGTGCCGATCTGCCCGCACACGCTGTCGGCGCGGCCGATCGTGGTCAGCAGCCATTCGCGCATCGAACTGACGTTGACCTATGCCGACGACGCGCGCGTCCACTTCGACGGCCAGCATCATTTCGACCTTAGGAGTGGCGACCACGTGTGGATCACCCGCGCCAGCCGTCCGGTCACCCTGCTGCACCCGCATTCCTACAGCTACTACGATACCCTGCGGCAAAAGCTGCACTGGGGCAAGAAACTCTGAGCAGTTCATGCTCGCTCATTTATCCATCCGCAACTACCTGCTGGTCGAATCGGTCGAGCTCGACTTCGCGCCGGGGCTGACCGTGCTCACCGGCGAGACCGGTGCCGGCAAGTCCATCCTGGTCGACGCGCTGGCGCTGGCGCTGGGCGACCGCGCCGAAGGCGGCGTAGTGCGCAGCGGCGCGCCGCGTGCGGAAATCACTGCCGAATTCGCGATCGACGGCCTGCCTGCACTGGCGGCCTGGCTCGATGAATCCGGCTTCGCCTCGGACGACGGCACGCTGATCCTGCGCCGGGTGATCGACGCCGGCGGCCGCTCGCGTGCCTTCATCAACGGCAGCGCGGCGCCGCTGACGCAGCTGAAGGACGCGGCCGACTTCCTGCTCGACATCCATGGCCAGCATGCCCATCACGCCCTGCTGCGCCCGCAGACCCAGCGCGAGGTGCTCGATGCCTACGCCGGCGCGCAGGCGCTGGCGGCCGCCGTGAGCGCGGCCTGGCACGCCTGGCAGGCCGCGCGGCAACGTCGCCTGGAGGCCGAAACCCACAGCCAGGCACGGCAGATCGAGCGCGAAGGCCTGACCCTGGCGGTGGAGGAATTGCGTGCGCTCGGCGACGATCTCGCGCGCTGGGACGAGATCCAGGCCGAACACGCGCGGCTGGCGCACTTCACCACGCTGATCGAAGGCGGACAGGCGCTGATCCAGGGACTCGACGAGGGCGAGGGCGCGCTGTCGGGCCGGCTGGGCGAAATGTGCGCGCGGCTCGACGCCATGCAGGCGATGGACGCCAGCCTGGGCGAGGTCGCCGCGCTGCTGGATTCGGCCAGCGCCGATCTGGCCGAGGCAGTGCATGCGCTGCGTCGCTATGCCGACCATCTGAATCTCGATCCCGAGCGGCTTGCCGACCTTGATCGCGTGCTCGGCGACATGCACCGGTTGGCGCGCAAGCATCGCGTGCAGCCGGACGCGCTGGCCGGTCTGCTCGAGGGTTATCAGGCACGGCTGGCCGAGCTGGCCGCCAGCGACGACCTCGATGCGCTGCAGGCAGCCGAGGACGCCGCGTTCGCGCAGTATCAGACCGAGGCGAAGCAACTCGGCGCGCAGCGCCGCAAGGCTGCGACGGCGCTGTCGAAGCAGGTGACGGCGGCGATGCACGAACTGGCCCTGGCCGGCGG
>DATCTE010000354.1:0-3210 GCA_036568085.1 Thiobacillus sp. | reverse complement strand
CCCGCCCCCGCTTTCCCTACGTTCAGAAACGCCACCGCGTCGGCCTGCTCTCGCTGCGGCTGTGGGTGCGCCACATGCTGTTCTGGGGCGGGGCGGTTGGCGTGGGGCTGGCGGCCACGGCCTTTGCCCTGAGCGGCGACTATGCGCATGAACTGTTCCGGCGGGTGGTGGCAATTTCCCCCTGGCTGCCCTTGCTGGTCACGCCTCTGACCCTGGCCGGCGTGGCCGCGCTGACCCAGCGCTTTTTCAAGGGAGCGGAAGGCAGCGGCATCCCGCAGACGATTGCCGCCCTCCGCATGCCGGAAGGCGGCAATCGCGACACGGTGCTGTCCCTGCGTCTCGCTGCAGCCAAGATGCTGCTGACCTGTGTCGGCCTGGCGGGCGGCGCCAGCGTGGGCCGCGAGGGACCCACCGTCCAGGTGGGCGCTGCGCTGCTGTACAACCTGCGCTGGCTGGTCCGTTTCCCGCGGCATCTGATGGAGCGCGGCCTGATCGTTGCCGGCGGTGGCGCGGGCGTGGCGGCGGCCTTCAACACGCCGCTCGCGGGGGTCGTGTTCGCCATCGAGGAGATGGCCCGCTCGTTCGAGGAACGCTCCAGCGGCACGTTGATCACGGCAGTCATCATTGCCGGCCTGGCTGCGGTCTACGTGCAGGGCAACTACACCTATTTCGGTGCGACCAGTGCCACGCTCGCGGGTGCCTCCGGCTGGTTCGGCGTATTGCTGTGCGGCCTGGCAGGCGGCCTGCTGGGCGGGGGATTCAGCCGCCTGGTGCTGGCCTTTTCGACGCGCGGCCTGCCGGGGCGGGCGGGGGTGCTCGTGCGCACCCACCCGGTGGGGTTCGCCGCCGCGTGCGGCCTGGCGCTGGCGCTGATCGGTCTGGCGTCCGGGAGCGCCGTCTACGGCAGCGGCTACGCGGAGGCCAAGCATCTGCTCGAAGGAACGGGAACGGTTTCCGCGGGGTATGGCATATGGAAAATGCTGGCGACGCTCGTATCGTTCGTCAGCGGCATTCCCGGGGGGCTGTTCGCCCCCAGCCTGTCGGCCGGCGCGGGGATCGGCCAGTTCGTGGCGGGCTTGCTCGACCCGGCGGATGCAGGGGCGCTGATCGTGATCGGCATGGCGGCCTATTTTGCCGGCGTGGTCCAGGCGCCCATCACCGCTTTCGTCATCGTGATGGAAATGACCGACAACCATGCCATGGTGGTGCCGCTGATGCTGGCCACCCTACTGGCCACCGCCGTGTCCCGTGTCGTGTGTCCCCGGCCGCTGTACAAGGCCCTGGCGACCAACTATCTGGCGCGCGTGCGGCCCGCTGCATAAGCACCCGGAACCTTGACCTGCCTGGAGCTTGCATGAGAATCCCGACCTTTTTGCTGCTGGGCCTGGCGCTGACCCTGTTGGGCTGCAGCAAGCTCACGCTGGAGAACTACAGCAAGATCACTGTGGGTATGCCGTACGACGAGGTCACCCACCTGATCGGGCCGCCCGATCAATGCGACGATGTGATGGGCGTGCGCAGTTGCCAGTGGGGCGATGAAAAACGCTCCATCCATGTGAATTTCCTTGCGGGCCAGGTGCTGTTGTTCTCGTCCAGCAACCTGAAATAAGCTGCCGGCGGGGCGGGGTCGGCCAGTTGCACGGCTGCGGCAAAGACCCGTTTCCCGGTGTGGCATTTCCCGACGCACAAGGCCTGGCGTCCGGCGGTGATACGGCTTCAGGGATGGCGTGGGGCGCCGATACATCCTATAGGACGCTTCGAATTGTTGATGCGCGGGAAGCGGACGCGTTCCCGTCGGCCGATCAGGATGTTTTCGGCGGCCTCGCTACAATGAATGCATGCCGGACCACAGGGAGGGATGATGCCGCAGCAACCCGGAAGCCTGACTGACTGGCTCGCTTTTTTGGGACAGGCCGATATCCCCGTGCTGAAGCATACCGCGCGCGAACTCGAGCGCCTGCGCGACGACGACGCGCAACTCAATGCGCGCAGCATTGCCGACGTGGTGACCGACGACCCGCTGATGACGGTCAAGCTGCTGCGCTACATGCAGACGCACAAGCATCGCAACCAGAGCTATGAACTGGTCGACGTGAAGCAGGCGCTGCTCATGATGGGTCTGGATACGTTTTTTCGCGAAGTACCGGCAACGCCGATTGCGGAAGAGATGCTGCAGGAGCACCGTGCCGCGCTGGTGCATCTGCTGCACACGGTTCGGCGTGCGCAGCGTTCGGCGTACTACGCATTTGACTGGGCATTGCGCCTGCATGACATGCATGCGGATGAGGTGCAGGTATCCGCGTTGCTCACCCATGTCTCCGAAATGTTGATGTGGTGCTTCAGCCCCGAACGGATGCTCGAAATCCAGCGCTTGCAGGCGACCGACCACACCATGCGCAGTGCCGAGGCGCAGAAACTGGTGCTGGGTTTCGCCGGCCTGGATCTCCAGCGCCAGCTCACCGTGGCGTGGCGCCTGCCCGAATTGCTGAGAAACCTGATGGACCCGGCGCAGGCGCAGTCGAGCCGGGTGCGCACCGTCATGCTGGCGGTCAATCTGGCGCGGCATTCCGCCCATGGCTGGCATGACGCTGCCCTGCCGGACGATTTCCACGAGATCGCCGCGCTGCTGCACATGGATCCGAACAAGGTGATGGCGCTGGTGAAGGCCGGTCCCGCAATTGCCTGAGACTGCGGCAACCCGTTTGCTACAGGGTTGTCTGGCTATGCCAGCGTGGGCATGACCGTTTTTTCCAGCTTGGTGGCGAGCTGGGAAATGGCTTGTCCGGCCAGGCAGCCGGGCGAGGTTTGCATCAACAACTGGCGCCGCATCACCGCCTGGCGCACTTCGGGATCGACCGGGATGTCGCCCATGTGGACCAGGCGAATGGGGTGGCCGGGTTCGGTCACCACGAAGCGGTCGAGCACATGCTGCAGCTGATGGGTGATCGGCAGTCCCGCGCCTGCGCGGGCGGTCTGGTTGACGACGATGCGCACGGTCTGTCGCTGTTGCTGCCCCACCAGCACCTTGATGGTGGCGTAGGCGTCGGTGAGCGAGGTCGGTTCGGGCGTGGCGACCATCAGGACCTCGGAGGCGAGCGAGACTGCAAACAGCACCACGTCCGAAATCCCGGCGCCGGTATCCAGCAGCACGATGTCGTAATGCGGCACCAGACCGCTCATGATGCGCAGGAACTCGTTGCCCACCTCGGG
>DATCTE010000353.1:0-2460 GCA_036568085.1 Thiobacillus sp. | reverse complement strand
GACGGTGATGGGCCTGATGAAAGCGGGCGAACACATCGTCGCATCGCGCTCGATCTTCGGCTCGACGGTGCAACTGTTTTCCAACATCCTGGGCCGCTTCGGCGTCGAGACGACCTATGTGTCGCCGACCGATCCGGCGGAGTGGCGCGCGGCGGTGAAGCCGAACACGAAGCTCTTTTTCGTCGAGTCGCCGTCCAACCCGCTCACCGAAGTCAGCGACATCCGCGCGCTCGCCGACATCGCGCGCGAGGCCGGCGCCTGGCTCGCGGTCGACAACTGCTTCTGCTCGCCTGCGCTGCAGAAGCCGCTCGAACTCGGCGCTGACATCGTGATCCACTCCGCCACCAAATATCTCGACGGGCAGGGCAGGGTGCTCGGCGGCGCCGTGCTGGGCAGCAAGGAGTTGATGGAGGGGGTGTTTACCTTCCTGCGCACGGCTGGGCCGACGCTGTCGGCGTTCAACGCCTGGGTGATCCTCAAAGGCATGGAGACGCTCTCGCTGCGCATGGAGGCGCATTCGAGAAACGCGCTGGCGCTGGCACAATGGCTGGAAGCCCAGCCGCAGGTGGCGCGCGTGTGGTATCCGGGCCTGCCTTCGCACCCGCAGCACGAACTCGCGATGCGCCAGCAGAAAACCGGGGGCGGCATCGTCTCGTTCGAGCTCAAGGGTGGCAAGGATGCCGCCTGGAAATTGATCGACGCGACGAAACTGCTGTCGATCACCGCCAATCTGGGCGACACCAAGTCCACGATCACGCATCCGGCGTCGACCACGCACAGCCGCATGACGGCGGAGCAGCGCGCGGCAGCTGGCATCGGCGACGGCCTGGTGCGCATCGCGGTGGGGCTGGAATCGGTGGCCGACATCCAGGCCGACCTGGCACGCGGGCTGGCGTGATGAAAGCGCTGTTCGGTCTACTCGCGCTGTGCATGGGTGTCGCACATGCAGCCGACATGACGGTGCTGCGTTACGTCGACCAGGACCCGGGGGGCCCGCCTTACGCGACCCGCATCCTGGTCACCCCCGATTTCATGCGCATGGACAGTGGCGAGGACGCGGGCGACTTCACCCTGCTGGATCGGCGTCGGCGCGTGGTTATCAACGTCATGCACGCGAGCGGGCTGGCGATGGTGTTCGCGCCCGGCACGCTGCCGCCGAAACCCGCCGGCTGGAACGCCCGGCTCGCCGAGGGCAAGGCCGAGCGTGGCGGCCGGCGTTTCACGCTTGCGGTCAAGGGCGTCGTCTGCAGCGAAGGCATTGCCGTCAAGCATGCCATGGATGCGGCACGCGCGATGGCCGAGATGAAAGCCATTCTGGCCGCGACCCAGTATCGTGTGTGGAAGGCATCGCCTCCCGATTTGCAGCACGATTGCGACCTGGCGAATCAGGTGTGGAATTCGGGCGACTCGCTCAGTCTTGGCCTGCCGCTCGAGGAACGCGAGTTCACCGGGCGGTCGCGGACATTCGAGAGCGAAACCCAACTGCCGGTGGACCCCGGGCTGTTCCACGTGCCGGAGGGCCTGGCGCAGGTTAATGCGCCTTCATAAGGCAGGCGGAAATCAACGCGCCGTCATAGCGCTTCCGTCCGGAGTGTGCAGCCCGTGGCGTCGCACACGACATAGCCCCAGCGGGTATACCAGTCCGGCACCACCCAGCGCTCGCATTCGCGGCCGTCGATCCGATGGGCATGCTGCGCGGGCCGATGGGTGTGGCCGTGGATCAGGCGGCAGACCTGATGCTCGCGCAGCACGCGCACCACTTCATCCGCATTCACATCCATGATCGCGGCGGCCTTGTTCGCCTTGGCCGCTTCGCTGCCTGCCCGTGCCTGGCGTGCCATCCGTTGACGCAGCACTCGGGGCAGGCGACGCAAGAGCGCGCGGGTCAGCGGATGGCGAACGCGGCGGCGGAAATCCTGATAGGCGGTGTCGTCGGTACACAGGGTATCGCCGTGCATCAACAGCGTCGGCACCCCATACAGGTCGATCCGGGCGGGGTCGGCAAGCAGCGTCATGCCGGACCGCGCAGCGTAGCGTTCGGCCAGCATGAAGTCGCGGTTGCCATGCATGAAGTACACCGGCGTGCCCGCAGCGACCAGCGCCGCAAGCCGCTGCGCCGTGTCGCCGGCCACCGCTTCATCGTGGTCGTCGCCGATCCAGGCTTCGAACAGGTCGCCGAGGATATAGAGCGCGTCCGCGCCGGCCGCCTCCTCGTCGAGGAAGCGAAAAAAACGCCCGGTGGCAGCCGGGCGTTCGTCGGTGAGGTGCAGGTCGGCAACGAAAAAGGTGCGACCGGTCTTCGCCACTGACGTCAGACGATTTCCGCCTTCGTGATCACCACGTCTTCCAGCGGCACGTCCTGGTGCCCGGCACGGTTGCCGGTCTTCACCTTCTTGATCGCGTCGACCACGTCCATGCCTTCGACCACCTTGCCGAACACGGCATAGCCGTAGCCCTGCG
>DATCTE010000352.1:0-3635 GCA_036568085.1 Thiobacillus sp. | reverse complement strand
TTCCAAAGGGATTCCGGACAGCCACCGCACCATGGTGATCGTCCCCACCCTGCTGGGTAGTTCGCAAGAGATCGATGATCTGCTCGAAGCCCTGGAGATCCGTTATCTCGGCAATCGCGATCCCAATCTGTTCTTTGCCCTGCTGACGGATTTCCGCGACGCGCCCGAGCAGACGCTGCCGGACGATGACGCCCTGCTCGCTCATGCGCGGTCAGCGGTCGAGGCGCTCAACGCGGCCTACAGTGAGGACCGCCCGTGCATCTTCTATCTGTTTCACCGCCCCCGGATGTGGAATCCGGTGGAGCGGGTGTGGATGGGTTATGAGCGCAAGCGCGGCAAACTGGAGCAGTTCAATGCCCGGCTCAGGGGCGGGGCGCAGACGGCATTCTCGGAGGTGGTCGGCGATGTGTCCATCCTCGACTCGATCAAGTACGTCATCACCCTGGATACCGACACGCAACTGCCCCGAGATGTGGCCCGCGCCCTGATAGGCAACCTCGCGCATCCGCTCAATCGGCCGGTCTACGATGCCGGCAAGGGACGCATCGTCGAAGGCTACGCGATCCTGCAGCCCCGCGCTTCGATCAGCCTGACCAGTGCAGGCCATTCACGGTTCACGAGACTGTTCGCGGGTGAGTCCGGCATCGATCCCTACACGCGCGAGGTATCGGATGTCTATCAGGATGTTTTCGGGGAAGGGTCGTTCATCGGCAAGGGCATCTACGATGTGGATGCCTTTCGCCAGGCCGTCGATGGCCGCTTTCCGGAGAATCTCATTCTCAGCCACGACTTGCTGGAAAGCGGGTATGCGCGTTCGGCCCTGGTGACCGATGTCGAGCTCATCGAAGAGCATCCGGCCAGCTACGCCATCGAGGCCAGCCGGCGCCATCGGTGGATACGCGGCGACTGGCAACTGGCCGGCTGGCTGCTGCCGCGCGTGCCCGGACCGCCTGGATCGAACGGGTCGAAGCCGAAGCGACCACCCAACCCGCTCTCGAGCCTGTCGAGGTGGAAGATTCTCGACAACCTTCGGCGCAGCCTCGTGTCCCCTGCCCTGCTCGCCCTGCTCGCCGGCGGGTGGCTGTTTGGCCCGGGATCGGCGTGGTTCTGGAGCCTGCTGGTCGTGGCGGTGGTGTTCCTGCCCACCCTGCTGTCCACCGTGATCGAACTCATCCGCAAGCCTGAGGAACGGGATTGGCAGGTGCACCTGGTCCTGACCAGCAAAACCGTGGGGCACTCGATCGCGATCGCCTTGCTGACCCTGGTGCTGTTGCCCTATGACACGCTGATTTGCCTGGATGCAATCCTGCGCTCGGGTGTGCGGATGCTGTTTACGCAACGTGGATTGCTGCTCTGGCAACTGCCCGCCTATTCAATCCGCAACCGACGCCGCACGCTGGCCGAATTTTTCAGGGAGATGTGGGTCGCGCCGGTTGTGGCGGTGGGGCTGGGCCTGGCGCTGGTGGGGGTTTGGGAATTGGGTGGCGGCCGGTTGGCGGTGATGGCCTTCGCTGCGCCCGTCCTGCTACTGTGGCTGGTGTCGCCTATCGTCGGCTGGTGGATCAGCCGGCCACTGGTGTCGCCCGCACCGGATCTGAGCGTCGAGCAGCGGGCTTTCCTGCGGACGTCGGCCCGGCGAACGTGGCGCTTCTTCGCTGACTTCGTCAGCCCCCTGGACAACTGGCTGCCGCCCGACAACTTCCAGGAATATCCGGCACCGGCCATCGCCTCACGCACCTCGCCGACGAACGTTGGCATGGCGCTGCTGGCGGACCTGGCTGCGTACGATTTCGGCTACATCTGCGCCGGTGAATTCCTGCAGCGCACCGAAAACACGCTGGCCACGATGGAAAAGCTGGAACGCTACCGCGGCCATTTCTACAACTGGTACGACACGCGCACGCTGCAACCGCTCCATCCGAAATACGTCTCGTCGGTGGACAGCGGCAACCTGGTCGGCAGCCTGCTCACCTTGCTGGCGGGGCTGACCGAGCTGAAAGATCAACCGGTGCTGTCTCCCAATGCGTTTCAGGGTCTGCAGGACACCTTGCAGGTGCTGGCCGAACACGTGCCCGCCTCCCCTGCCCCGGATCTTGCGAAGAAGATCCGGTTTCTGCAGGACACCCTGCACGCCCTCACCCTGGATGGGCCGCCCCAGACACTGGCTGCCGCCGGAAGCGTGCTGGACGAGATCCACCGCACGGGCGGCGGGCTGGTTGCATGGTTGCCAGCCGATATCGATATCGATGGCGAACTGTATTACTGGGCGCAGGCCTTCGACCAGCAATCCCGTGCGCTTCGCGATGACCTCGGATTGCTGGTGCCCGATCCGCAGCACTTCAGCACCATTCCGACGCTGGCGGAATTGGCCAGCGCGCATGCAGTGGAACGGCTCGGCATCATCGACGCTATGGCAGAGCGTTGCCGCGAACTGGCGGCGATGGATTTTGAATTCCTCTACGATACCGTGTGCGGCTTGCTGGCCATCGGTTACGACGTGAGCGAACGGCGCCGCGATCCGACCTGCTACGATCTGCTGGCATCCGAAGCGCGCCTGGCCAGTTTCCTGCTCATCGCCCAGGGCCAGCTTCCGCAGAAGCACTGGTTCTCGCTCGGCCGCCTGCTGACCAGCCATGGCGGCGACGTCAGCCTGATTTCGTGGAGCGGCTCGATGTTCGAGTACCTCATGCCGCAGCTGATCATGCCGAGCTACGAGAACACCCTGCTGGAGCAGACCTGCAAGGCGGCGGTGTCGCGCCAGATCGAATACGGCCGGCAACGCGCGGTGCCCTGGGGCATTTCAGAGTCCTGCTATAACGCCACCGACATGAACCAGGTCTATCAGTACCGTGCGTTCGGCGTGCCCGGTCTGGGCTTCAAGCGCGGACTGGGGGACGATCTGGTCATCGCACCTTACGCCAGCGCGCTGGCGCTGACGGTCATGCCGCAGGAAGCGTGCCGCAACCTGCAGGCGCTGGCCGAGCAGGGATTCCGCGGCAGCCATGGGTTTTTCGAGGCGATCGATTACACGCCATCGCGCGTGCCGCGCGGCAGGAATCACGCCATCGTGCGCACCTTCATGGCGCATCATCAGGGCATGAGCCTGCTGGCCTACGAGCATGTATTGCTCAACCGGCCGATGCAGCGCCGCTTCATGTCCGCCCCGTTCATCCAGGCGACTGAATTGCTGTTGCAGGAGCGGGTGCCCAAGAAGGGCGCGACCCTGCATCCGCACGCGGCTGAAGTGAGCGCTGCCGCGCGGCCCCCCGCCGCCGAAGCAGGCACGAACATGCGCGTGTTTACCGACCCGAACACGCGGGTCCCCGAAGTCCACCTGTTGTCCAACGGCAGTTATCACGTCATGGCGACCCATGCCGGCGGCGGGTACAGCCGCTGGCGCGACCTCGCCGTCACCCGCTGGCGCGAGGATGTCACGTCCGACAGCTGGGGCACCTTCATTTACCTGCGCGACCGCGACACCGGTCGCTACTGGTCGACCGCGTATCAGCCGACCCTGCGCCGTGCCGATCACTACGAGGCGATCTTCGTGCAGGGGCGCGCTGAATACCGGCGGCGCGACCAGGCGATCGAGACGCACACCGAGATCAGCGTGTCACCCGAAGACGACGTCGAGA
>DATCTE010000351.1:0-2069 GCA_036568085.1 Thiobacillus sp. | reverse complement strand
TCCATCGCTTTCTCGCAGCAACGCAGGCGCGAAATAAGCGTTAGCACGCCCTAGGCCGCCAGCGCGGGGCGCCCCATCATGATCGCCAGCGTGGCGGCCAATTCGCCGCGCATCTGGCGGCGGTCGATGATGCGGTCGATGGCGCCCTTTTCCTGCAGGAATTCGGCGCGCTGGAAGCCTTCCGGCAGCGTTTCGCGCACGGTCTGCTCGATCACGCGCGGGCCGGCAAAGCCGATCAGCGCGTTGGGCTCGGCAACGATCAGGTCGCCCAGCATGGCGAAGCTCGCCGACACGCCGCCCATGGTGGGGTCGGTCAGCACCGAAATGAAGGGCAGACGGTGACGCGACAACTGGGTCAGCGCGGCTGAGGTCTTCGCCATCTGCATCAGCGAGAACAGCCCTTCCTGCATGCGCGCGCCGCCACTGGCGGAAAAGCAGACGAAAGCCGAATTCGACTCGATCGCCGCTTCCACACCCCGGACGAAGCGCTCGCCGACGACCGAACCCATCGATCCGCCCATGAACTTGAACTCGAAGGCGGCCGCCACCACCGGCACCGCCTTCACGCTGCCGCCGATCACCACCAGCGCGTCGGTTTCCGACGTGCCGGTCTGGGCTTCCTTCAGGCGATCAGGGTATTTCTTGCTGTCCTTGAACTTGAGCGGGTCGAGCGGCGTCACCTGTGCGCCGATCTCGTGCTGCCCCTCGGGGTCCAGCAGCATGGCCAGCCGCTGCCGCGCACCGATGCGATGATGGTGGCCGCACTTCGGGCACACCTCCAAATTGCTTTCGAGGTCGGCGCGGTAAAGCACCTCGTTGCAGGCCGGGCACTTGGACCACAGCCCCTCGGGCATGGATTTTTTGTCGGCCTGCGCACGCCGCTTGATTTTCGGCGGCAGGATTTTCTGAAACCAGCTCATTGTCTTCTCCGTTTATTTCGATGCCGCGTCGACGCCGCGGCGCAACTCGGCCACCAGGTGCCTGACGCGATTGGCGCACTCGCCTTCGGGCGCCGTCTCGATCTCGTTCACGATGCGGCTGCCCACCACCACCGCGTCGGCGATGCGGGCCACCGCTTCGGCGGTCGCCGCGTCGCGGATGCCGAAGCCCACGCCCACCGGCAGGCTGCAATGCTTGCGCACCATGGCCAATTTCTGCGCGACCTCCTCGGTGTCGAGGTTGGCCGAACCGGTCACGCCCTTGAGCGACACGTAATAGATGAAACCTCCGGCGGCGGCGGCCACCTGCTCCACGCGCGATTCGGGCGTGGTCGGCGACAGCAGGAAAATCGGATCGAGGCCGTGCGCCTTGAACACGTCCGACACGCCGACCGATTCCTCCGGTGGAATGTCCACCGTCAGCACGCCGTCCACCCCGGCCGCCTTCGCCGCCTGGGCAAAGGTCTCGTAGCCCATGTGCTCGACCGGATTGGCATAGCCCATCAGCACCACCGGCGTGGTCGTGTTGGTCTTGCGGAATTCCGCCGTCATCGCAAGGACGTCTTTCAGCCCGACCTTGTTGGCCAGCGCCCGCTCCGAGGCCCGCTGGATCACCGGGCCGTCGGCCATGGGATCGGAAAACGGCACCCCCAGTTCGATGATGTCGGCGCCGGCTTCCACCAGCGCGTGCATCAGCGGCACCGTCAGGCCCTTGCCGGGGTCGCCTGCGGTGATGAAAGGAATCAGGGCTTTCCTGTTTTGCGCTTTCAGCGCGGTAAAAGTCGGGCCGATGCGGCTCATGGTCTGGTCTTCTGAAAAGTTCGGTTCAAGTCGGCGGTGACGGGTTTACAGCGTGATCCCCGATACCTTCGCCACGGTGTTGATGTCCTTGTCGCCACGTCCGGACAGGTTAACCAGGATGATCTTGTCCTTGCCCAGGGTCGGCGCGAGTTTCTTGGCATGGGCCACGGCATGGCTGGATTCGAGCGCGGGAATGATGCCTTCGTAGCGGCACAGGTCGTGGAAGGCGGCCAGCGCCTCGTCGTCGTCGATCGCCACGTATTCGGCGCGGCCGGCGTCCTTCAGATAGCTGTGCTCGGGCCCGACGCCCGGGTAGTCGAGGCCGGCGGA
>DATCTE010000350.1:0-10122 GCA_036568085.1 Thiobacillus sp. | reverse complement strand
GACTTCATCGAAGACCAGCAGGCCGTCTCGCCGGTCGATGCGGCGACGATGGAGGGCCTCGCCGAGGCCACCCAGAACATGCTCGCCGGCCTCACCCCGCGTGAAGCCAAGGTACTGCGCATGCGCTTCGGCATCGACATGAACACCGACCACACCCTGGAAGAAGTCGGCAAGCAGTTCGATGTCACGCGCGAACGCATCCGTCAGATCGAGGCCAAGGCGCTGCGCAAACTGCGCCATCCCTCGCGCTCGGAAACGCTGCGCAGCTTCCTGGAAATCGAAAGCAACTAACGTCCGTAATCCCGCCGACCGCACGGTCGGCGGGTGACGTCTCCGCCCGACCTCTCTATACTTCGCTGCTCGCAATCCTTGCGGGCCTGTAGCTCAGTTGGTTAGAGCAGGGGACTCATAATCCCTTGGTCCTCGGTTCGAGTCCGAGCGGGCCCACCATTTAAATCAATAAATTATATAATTCACCCTTATCGATAAATGGCTAATGTAAGCATAATGTATGCGTGCTTGGCTTTCCTGGAACACGCTGAGGTATTGGCATATCTGCTGAGTTGAGCTACGTTGCAATGGGGAAACGCTAGGGGAAGGCGACAACAATATTATGAGCAACGATGACTTTAAGTTTGAAATACCTTGGTGGCTCAAAGGATTAGTCAAAGCAGCCGGTGTACTACGGAGTGCTGGACTGCGCGACAGAATCGTTATTGCGAAGCATTACGTCACACTCCAGACACTCTTTCCGCTCCATCTGGAAGCAGTACATGCAATGCGAAGACTTGCTTCAGATGCCCTCCACGGGCCTGGAGCAAATGATGCCCATTTCGCGGCTGAAGCGATGCACGTTTGTACCGCTCTCAACAAGACGATGGGGGCGGCCCTTGACCTGGGAACCAATGAGCTTCACTGCTCTATCAAAGTGTTTCTTCCTCCAGATCGGATAGGAACCCTTGCTCGTTCGGAGCCTATGGACGACCGTCCACTTGAAATGGGGCCAGAAAACGCCAGACCATTGACTGATGGGACCGTATGGTGCGCCCTGATGGGTCAAAATGATGGGCGTACACATTGGCGCCGCTACCAGGCTTTTGCATGTAACGACCTGCCTGACGCGCACCGGAAGGGAAAGCTACGGTGTGGCCGCCCGGACTGGCAGGACTATTATCAATCGGTATTGGTATACCCTTTGCTTTATCGTTCGGATGGAACCCAAAAGGGCACTGTGTTTGGCTTTTTGGGGTTCGATTCTCCGAGAGCAGGCGCATTTCTTGGCGCACCGAACATTTTCGATCACATGGAAAACGACGGTTGGGGGAAGTATCACGAGCGATTGAACCGATGCTCGGTGTTTCACCTTGGGGCTATACTTGCTGATAGCCTTAGTGTATTTATGCGCCCGTACTATCAGAGGCCTGACGGTGCTCAAGTGGTGCAGGCGATTGCCGATAGCATGGGTGAGATTCCCCGATTAGCGCATGAACAACAACCAGGGAGCAATTGACAATGGCACAACCCGGGTACGAGCGCGTATCACACTTCATAACTGAAACTCTGAAGTCTTCGGA
This sequence comes from Thiobacillus sp., assembly GCA_036568085.1. Taxonomy (GTDB): domain Bacteria; phylum Pseudomonadota; class Gammaproteobacteria; order Burkholderiales; family Thiobacillaceae; genus Thiobacillus. Next base: position 8,548 of record DATCTE010000350.1, on the reverse strand, counting down.
GCGTACGGAAGATAGCTATCGAGAAATCGAATTAGAAATAGCGTTTACTCCGCAGTCGCTCCTAGACGCAGCTAAAAACGTCATGAGTAAATCTGCCGTCAAGGCGACCACAGAAAACGTAAAGTCTGCTGCTCTAAAAAGTTAGCGGATCTTTCGTTTGGCAAGGAGGCCATCATGCTTACATTCACCCGCAAGGAAGGCGAGGCATTCGTCCTCATCCTATCCCCCGATATCGATCCACAAACGCCCATCGGTGAAGTGCTCGCCGGCGGGCCTATTGTTGTCCACATATCACGTGTTCGTGGCCGTGCGGCCAAGGTTGGCGTAGACGCGCCGCTGGCGCTGGATGTGGTGCGGCAGGAACTGCTCGCGGATTAACCCCCGGGCGCGCTGTCCTCATCCAGCAGTTCCGCCGCGGCCTGCACGTGGTCGTAGGCCTTCGCGTACCTGCTATCCGGTGAATTCCCCTCGGCGGCCATCATGTGCAGCACGCGAGGCAGCAGGGCCTCCAGCGTCTGGCGGACCTCTGCGGCGTTGTCGGCGTTCGATGCGTAAACAAACATGCTTGTGTCTCCTGTTATGGTTTCCGGTAATCCGCGCAGGCCTTAGTCCTTCTCGCGGTATATCAGATAGTCCAGCAGCCCCACGTCCTCACCCTCGGCATCGCGCCAGGCCGCATCTATAAAGCGGTTCATCTGGCTGCTGGGATAGTGGAACAGGATGCCGCCCACGCTGTTGATGTTCTTGACCAGGGCCGCGTCCAGCTCGCCCTGCTCGATCTGCCGGTACGCGTCGCCCGCCTTGCCGGTGAATGCGCCGAACGCACCACCCCCGCGGAACCCTTGCGCCTCGCTCGCGAACTCGCGCACGAACGGCACGGTGCCCAGCACTGCGCTGGCCGTCTGCTTGAGCACGAAGGCCGGATCGTCGTCGTCCTCGTCCGGCCACGCGCCGCGGATGGCTGCCATCAGCAACGCCTCGACGGTGAACAGCAGCACCATGTCGCCGGTCCAGCGCAGCACCTGCAGCGGGTCGCGGAAGTTGGTGATGTAAGTTTTTTCATACGCGACATTCGCCTTGGCCATCATGTACGAGGCGAGCGCCGTCCAGATCCGCACGAACTCCGCTTGCCGCACGTTGCGGCTGAGCGTGCCGCGCTCCAGCGCCGTGCGGTCGGAGAACAGCCCGGAGGCCTGCGCGCGTGCCACGATGCGGTCGGCGTAGCGCACCGCGTCTGCCGGGTCGGCGAACTCGGTTTGCCCCTTCTGGTACGCGCCCAGCCACGTGGCCACGTCGACCACCTTCTGGGTTTGCAGGATCAGCCAGAACATCGACTTTTGCAGGGCATCGGGCACAAGCCCGCCTTTCATTTGCCGCAGCGCGTCGCCGATGTCCTTGTTGAAGGTCTGCGACCGGTCACGCATGAAGGTCGATTGCGCATAGACCTGCGCGAACACGCCGCGCTCGCCGTGCCAGGGGCGACTGAGCAGCGCCTGCACGCCTCGATAGGCATACTTGGGACCGATGACCGCCATGGTCTGCGCGTAGCCGGTGGGCTGTATCAACGCTGTGCCGATGTTCCAGCCGAGCACCGAGGCGGTGAAGCCGGTACGCACCCAGCGCATGCCCTTGGATAGCGCGTCCCCGGTGATGATCTCCCCGGCCGCCACGTCCTGCGCCCAGATATCCAGCGCCTGCCACGACTCCAGCTTGCCGGTGTCCTCGAACGCGCGGCGCACATCGAAGCTGTGCAGCACCCGCACCGCATAGGCGACGGCATCGCCGAGTGCTAGGTCATAGGTGACTTGGTTGATGTGCTGATGCAGCACCGACAGATCCAGCAGCACCGGCCGGCCGCCGGAGCCCTTGCGGGTGATCGTGTGCCCGCGCCGGGTGGCTGCCTTGGCGAAGCGGCCGGCGCGCATGTTCTTCGCGATCTCCTCGGCCTGTTCCTCGTCGACCATCAACGAGCGGTCGCTGTCGTACTTCAGCGGGTAGTAGCCGCCGCGGTAGTTGCCGTACTTCGTTTCTACGCTCGTCGGCTGCACCTTGTCGGGTACCAGTCCGGTGCGACGGCGCTGCGACTCCGCAATCTGCGGCCAATAGCTGTCTACGTAGTCCCACACCGATTGCACGAAATCCCAATCGCGCTTGTCCAGGTGATTGAGCGCCGCCTGCACACCGGCGAAGCCCACGCCGCGCTTCATGAACAGTGTGCTCTCGACCAGCGCCTGCCGGTTGCCCTCGTTGCCCCAGTTCAACGCCATGGCCAAGATTTCCATCTTGGTCAGGCTGTCGCCGATTTCCGGGATGTGGATGCGCTGCTTGCCGAGTGCGCGCAGCTCGGCGCGGCTGTAGACGGCATAAAGCGCCTCCAGCTCCTCGCCGGCCTTGTTCTGCATCGGGATCAGTTGCTCGGTCATGGCGCGATCGATGGGCGCCTTGATGTGCTCGTACACCGGGCCCAGGTCCTGGAAGCCGTCCAGCTCGCGGGTGATCGTGTCGGCGTTCAGCATCGCACCCAACACGCCGCGCCCATACCGGCGCAGCTGCTCGGTGCGTCCCTGCGCGCTCAGCGACGGCTGGCCCTGCTGCGCGTTGCCGTAGATGCTGCTGGTCACCGCCGTGACCACGTCTTCCAGGGAACGCTGTTCCTGGCCGAGCAGCAGCTTGCCCTTGGTGCTCGCCAAGTGTTCGATGGCGCGCAGCGCGTCATGCACGCCGCGCAGGAACTCGTAGGGCAGCTCTCTGTGGTTGACCTGCCGGGCGTCGGCGATGACCTCCTCGGGTACCGCGTGCGGCGTGCCGTCGCGCTCCAGGCGGTCGATCCAATCGCGCAGGCCGCGCCGCCGGTTGAGCTGGCGCAGCGTGACCTGGCGGAATTCGTATTGATTCAGCAGTGCGTCGATTTGTTCCAGGTAGTCGGCCCCGGCTTTGCCGATGCGGGCGCGCACCGCCTTGGTGTCGAACTTGCCCGCATACTTCACGATGCGCTCGACATCCTCGCGCGCACGTGACGCGGCGCGGTAATGCTCATGGCTGCGCGCCTCGCGCAGCTTCTCATGGAAGGCCGCTTGCAGATCGCCGCGCAGCATCGCCTCGCGGGCCAGCCGGGCCGCCTTGACCTCGGCACGTTGGTACAGCAGCGGGTTGATCTGACGCACCGGGAGTGCCGCGATGGCGCGCTCGGCCTCGGCGCGCAGGGCTTCAACCGGCGGAATCCGGCCGGTGATGCGGCGCACCACGTTCTTGAGCGCCGGCAACCGCTGCGCGGCCAAGTATTCCAGCTCTTTACGCAACAGCTCGGCGCGCTTGTCGTTGTGTACGGCCTGCATGGCCTGCACCGGTGCTGTGCCGTCGAAACGCAGATCCCCGAACTGCTGGCGCATGCGCACATCGGTCTCGGCCTCGATCAGGGCCTCGCGCGGGCGGGCACCGGCCAGCGCGCGCACCAGCTCATCACCTGACGAGAAGCCCAGCAGCTCGGCCACCATGTCAGGATGCGCGCCGCCTTCGCGGGTGTAGACATACGGGCGCGGCAAGCGCTTGAGGAAGTCCTTGCCGTAGGTCTCCACCAGCGCGTCGCGTGAGAATTTAAGGCTGTCGGCGTCGATCGGGAGCGCTGACCCGTCCGGCAGCACCCCGCGTTGCAACACCGACAGCGCAATGTAGACCGGCTGCCGGTCGACCTCGGCGGATACTTCGGCGCGCACCTGGGTGCGGGCCTCCTTCCACCAGGCCTCTTGTTCTCGCTTCACCTCGGCCATGTGTTTGGCTGTCAGCTCATCCTCGGCGGCGGTGCGTGCCTCCTGCACGGCGGTCTGATAGCCGGCGAACTCCTGCGCACTCATGCCGATCTGCTCAGCACCGGTGAACAGCGGCGTCATATCCTGCTGCGCCTGTGCCGCGGCGATTTCCTCGTCGGTGGCGACCAGTCGATCCATGACCGCGCGCACGTCCTCGGACAGGGTGACATTCAGTCCGCGCACGGTGCGGTAGATCGACACCAGCCACGCGCGGAAGCGGGCGAACGCCGAACGCAACGCCGCGGACGGGGCTTTGCCTTCCATCAGGTACGCCTCGAACCCGCGCGCCCACTGCTCGTGCTGCGGCGTGCCGATCGCGTCGCGGGACGACACGCTCAGCCAGTCGAGCACGGCCTGATAGTCGTCGCGCAGCGCCTGCGGTGCGTTCTCGGCCTGCGCCAGATCGCCCAGGACTTCGAGGTAGAAATGCCCCGCCTCGTGAAGAAGCGTTGATAAATCTGCGTTCTCCAGCAGCGCGATGCGCATGCGTTGCCGGCCGATGGTGATGTAACCCTTTTTCCCACCGGTCTGCTCCAGGGTCACGCCGTCGGCCTCGGTCTGGGGCTCGGCGGTGTCGAGCAGCTGCGCGCGCACGGTGGCGTTGTCGACGCTCTGCAAGTCGACGCCCAGCTGGTCGAGGTAGTCCTGCAACTGTTGCAGATCCTGCCACTGTGCGAAGCCGCGGGCATTCTCAGCACCGACCGCATAGCGCGGCTGGCCGCGCAGCTCGGTGTCGATCGTCTCCAGCAGCAGATTGATGTCGCGCTCGGGGATGTAACCGCGTTCCGCGGCAAGCTCGGCCGCGTGGTCCAGGCTGACGCCGTCCTCGCGCGCCAGTCGGCGCTGGAAGGGCTTGCGGTCGGCATCGATGTCGCGCGCCGACAGCTCGCCGCCTTCATCTTGTACGCCGCGCTCGCGCAGGAACTCCAGCAGCGACGGCCCACGCACTGCCTGCTCGGTGAGCACGTCGCCGGTGCGCAACCGATCCAGCGCCACGTCGAGGTTATCCAGCGCGCCGGACCTTGTCAGGACTTCCGGCAAGTCGCGTACAATCTTTAAGTTGTAGTTGCTGAACAGTTGCAGCGGATCGATGCCGATGCGCTGGCCCAGCGTATTGAATACAGAAGTAAACAGCTGGCCGTAACTCTCGGCCGTGGAACGCTCGAAGCCGGCACCCAGCAGCTGGCCGACGATGTCCTCACCCACCCGTGCGGCCGGATCGGTCGGCATGTCGACGGGCGCCTCGACCACCGGCGCGGCCTGTTGCTCGGCAAGCCATGCATCGGCCTCGCGGGCGTTCATCGCCTCGGGACTGGTGCGCAGTTCCTGCAGGAGGGCTTGATTGTGCGGCGTGGCGGCAAGTTTCGCGGCGTAGCGCGCCGTCGGGATGGCCAGCTCCGCACCCGTGGCGACCGCTTGGTCATAGCTCTGCGCATCGCCGAGCACTTCCATTGCCACCGCGCGCGGATCGACACCCTGATCTTGCCAAAAACGAGTCCAGGTGTCGGGCGACACATAGACATTTTCCAGCGGGCCGCCCGCGGTCATGCGCTCGACCAGCTGCTGGAACTTCTCCGGCAGCCGCGTGCGGGTCTTGCTCTCGGCCGCGCCTTCGCCCAAGGCCTGGAACACAGCCGCGCTCTGCTTGGCCTCACGGGCGCGTATAGCGTCACGCGTGCCGCTCATCAGCGGGCCGGGTGCGGCGAGCAAGGCAAAGGCGGTGAGTGCTTGGCTGGCTTCATTCCCCAGGTCCTGCGCAACATCATCGGCACCGCGCGCTTCGAAGTCGCCTTCACTGATGACCTTGGCCAGCTCGCCGCTCATGATGGTGACGGCACGTTGCACGACTTCGGTGGCCGTCTCGCGGGCGAGCACGCCGCCGTAGGACTTCACCATATCGGTCAGCGCACCGCGCACCGTCGGCGAGCGCAGCACCTGTCTGACCGCGCCGCGTGTCGCAAGGCCGGCCAACTTGTCGGCGCCGGGGATGGCGCGCAGCAGTGTGTTGATCTGGAACGCTTCCAAACCGGAGTTGATCGCGCCGGCCGTGAGTGCGGCCACCTTCGCCACACCCGGGTCGAGTGGCAGGCCGTTCTCATCGCGGAAGCTGAGGAACTCTTCATACGCATGTCCTGCTTCCTGTTCGAGACCGAACTGCGCCGCGCCGCTGGTCTGCCCCAAGTAGTAACCCGTGAGCGCCGCGGCGGGCACCGTGGCGACTTCTTCAGGCGCAGCAATTTGGGGGCCCAGCTGGCCGGCAATCGCCGCCGCACTACCGCCGGCCATTGCGCCTTGTAGACCGGTGTGCAGTCCGGCCTTGAGACCGCCAAACAGCATGGGCAGCTGTTGAGAGGAAGCCACCAACGCCTTGGCCATCCAACTATCGGCGCCCAACTCACCGCCGCGCTGCATTTCACCGCGCAGGCGTTCCAACTCGCCGAACTGCTCGGGGCCGACGGCATCGAAGAGGCGCGCATAGGACAGCCGGCCGAACTGCTCTTGTGCTTGGCCGCGTGCATAGGCCCGCTGCGGTGCCTTCAGCAGCCAGTCGATCGTGCTCAGGTTCTCCAGATCGTCGTGCGCAATGCTGGCCGTGTCGGGGTCCTGCATCGCCTCAAGCAGTTCGGGGTGCTTGGTCAGAAGGGCGTCGTATTCGTTCAGCTTGGTGTTGCGCCGCACCTGCTCGAAATTGCGCGCCACCACCGGCGCCGGCAGACCGCTGCGCTTCGCGAGCTGGTGCGCTTGCGCGTATTGATCGGGATCGGTCTGCAAGGCTTCGTACAGCGAGGAGCGCAGCTGTGTGCGGCTGGCAGTCTCCTCGCGCAGGATCATGTCGTCGTATTCATTGCGATCAACCTGCTCGCCCAGGCCACCGCTTTGGATCAGCTGGTCGTATTCGTTGAAGTCAGCCACGGGAATGTGCCTCCCGCATAGCGGCCACATTGAGCCAGCTCCGGGCGATGCGCCGGGCCAGCGGGTCACTGGAGGCAAGCATCGCATCGAGCTCTTCCGCCGTGGGCGGCGGGCGGTTCGCTGTGCGCGCTTCCTCTAACCGTTGCGCGAGACTGCGCGAATCCGTTTGGGCGCCTTCAAGTTTCTCCAGCCGCTGCTTTACGCTCATGGCATTAACCTTTATCGGACTTATGGAAGTCGTACCACTTACTCGCCACCGTGCCCGATCCGCCCAGCAGGGTGGAGGTGCCGGCCAGCAGCGGGCTCTGTGAGTCGGCGCTGTAGCGGTTGAGCCCCGCTTGTGCCCGGTGCCCCCACGCCTCGCGCTCGGCATTCTTGCGGATGACCTGGGCGTCGTAGGCGCCCAGCAGGTCGGTGTCGGTAAGGATGTTGAGCGCCGAACCCTCGCCCAGGTCCAGACCGTTGGCGGCCATCACCGCACGCTGCCTGCCCTTGAGCTGGTCGACTTTGCGCTGGTGCTCGCTGACGGCCTCGTCACCGCGGGCGAGCGCGTCCTGCGCCTGCTGCTCGTTGACCGTGGCGTTGTAGTTGTAGGCAGCCTGTTCGTTCTTGCTGGACTGGTAGGCGCCGTACGCCTGCATGCCGGTGCTGAGCGCGGAAGTGATTAGGATTGCTGTCGGGTTACACACTGTCTTTTGCCTCCAGCGCAGCGACCCTGCGCGTCAGTTCATCCACTTCGATAGCCTTCGCATAATGCGCAAGTGCGCCGAGCAGGCGCTCGGCCACGTCGGGTGATACGAGGCCGTTGCCAACTGCATCCACTACGGCCTTTGCTTTGTCGGTGAGCGTCGCAGCCTCGGCCAAGCCAGGAATGACAACCGGATCGGACTGCGGGCGCGGCGGTGGCGCGAGGCGTTCCAGGCACAAGCGCAGCGCGGTGGTGTCGCCATTGACTCCGAAGAACACAGCCGCCTCGACAAGCTCGGTCTCATGGGGTTGGAGCATTTGGCGAATGCGCTCGCTTGTTGGCGGGCGACCGCGCGGGTTGCCGCTTGTGCCTGCAAGGAAGCGGCCGGCCGCGTCGCGTGCGGGTTGTTCCTCGTCAGCCATTCGCGACCTTCTCCAGCGGCGGCAGCAAGTAGTAGCCGCCCGTACGGGAAAAGCCTGTACCCGGTGGGCAGTGCGCTACTCGGTGACCTTCGCCGGCAGAATGTGAATGCACATGCCCGCAGTGATTGCAGAAGAACGACCAAGTCTTACCGGATGGGGAAGCGGTGCAACGCACCTCAGGGATTTCACGCGCGCCCATGTCACAGCCTCCCGCGCAGCTTTTCGCGGCGCGCCAATTCGACGAACTTCTGCACAATTTGCGGATGCGAACCCAGCCCGGTGATGTTCAAAATCTCCCGGATGCGAGGATCGCGGCGGACGAGCGTGCGCGCGAGGGTGAGGTCCGCTTCATTCGCGCCCATTTCCTGCAAGCGCTTGTGACTCTCGGCCTCCCATGTTTTTACAGTCTCGACGGGCACCTGCTCGCGGGTGTGTTCGCGCAGCAAGCCAACAGCCTCGCGTGCCTCATCGCCTGACATGCCAAGGTCCGCGAGCATGGCGCGGTACTCGCCCGCCACGGCTGCACGTTCAGCGGGTTCCATATCGAGCAAGTCCGCCTCGAAGTTCAGATCTGCATAGTTGTTGGCGGGGTTGAACAGTCCCTTGTCGGCTTCTCGCAGTTGGCGGATGCTTTCGGGCGTGTTCAGCTGCACCGGTTCGGGCTCATGGTCGCCGAACAGCACCTCCGCGACGTCCGGTGCATCCGTAGTTGCGGGCGG
>DATCTE010000349.1:0-5408 GCA_036568085.1 Thiobacillus sp. | reverse complement strand
GTGTCGGTCTGCATCCGCGCCAGCGTCTGCCCGGCCTGCACGAAGTCGCCCTCGCGCACCAGGATCTCCTCCACCCGGCCGGGCAACTTGGTGGCCACGTCGATCTCGGTGGCCTCGATGCGCCCGTTGCCGCTGGCGAATCCCTCGCCCGGACCGTGGTCGGACCAGCGCTGCCAGCCCCACCAGGCCAGCACCGCGACGGCGACGACCAGCGTGGCGGGGACGATGCGTTTCTTGGAAAAAAGGGACGATGCTGTGCTCATGGTATGTCCGACGCCCGTTGCGAATGGGTGGAAAGGCCTGCTTCAGCGCCACCGGAGCGCTGGCCAGGCCCGCCTCCGAGCGCGCCGTACAGCGCGACCTGGCTGGACAGCAGCGCACGGCGCACCTGCACCAGTTGCTGCTCGGCGTCCAGCAGGTTGCGCTGCGCGTCGAGGACTTCGAGATAGGCGGCCGAGCCGTTGTCGTAGCGCAGTTGGGCCAGCCGGGAGCGTTCGGCCAGGGCCTGGCGCGCGACGGTCTGCACCTGCAACTGCTCGGCCAGCCAGTGGCGGGCCGCCAGTGCGTCGGCGACCTCGCGGAATGCGGTCTGGATGGATTTCTCGTACTGGGCCACCGCGATGTCGCGGCGCACTTCGCTGAGCTCCAGGTTGGCGCGGCGACGGCCGGCGTCGAAGATCGGCAGCGACAGCGTCGGCAGAAAGGTCCACGCGCGGCTGCCGGAATCAAACAGGCCATCGAGCTCGGCGCTGGCCGTGCCCCAACTGCCGGTCAGGGCGATGCGCGGGAAGAACGCCGCGCGCGCGGCGCCGATGTTGGCATGGGCGCCACGCAGCTGATGCTCGGCGGCGATGAGATCGGGGCGGCGGACCAACAGGTCCGAAGGCAGCCCTGGCTGCAGCGCTGCCAGCACCGTGTCCTCGTCGAACGGCGCGCGGGCCGGGAGCGCGCCGGGATCGGCGCCGACCAGTTGGGCCAGTGCGTGGTACTGGCTGGCGCGCGCGCGTTCGAGCTGGGCCAGCAGCGCCTGCGCCTGGGTCAACAGGGTCTGCACCTGGGTCAGGTCCAGCCGGGAGGTCGAGCCGACTTCCTGGCGGCGCTGGAAGATGCGGTAGGACTCCGCGCGCGAATCCACGGTGCGGCGCGCGATCGCCACGCGCTCGTCCAGTTCACGCAGCCCCAGGTAGCCATCGGCGACCTGGACGATCAGCGCCAGTTCGACCGCCTGACGGCCGGCATCGGTGGCCAGCCACTGCTGCAGTGCCGCATCCTTCAGGTTGCGTATGCGGCCCCACAGGTCCAGTTCCCAACTGCTCAGGCCGACTTCGGCGCGGTATTCGCTGCCGACCACGGACTGCCCATAGTAGTTGAGATCGCCCGGCACCCGCGCGCGCGCGCCCTGCACGCCCAGGCCCAGGCCCGGGAATTGATCGGCGCGCTGGATCTGGAATGCGGCCCGGGCTTCCTCGGCCCGGAGCGCGGCGACGCGCAGGTCGCGGTTGTTGCCCAGCGCCGTCTCGATCAGGCGCTGCAGCAGCGGATCGGTGAAGTAGTCGCGCCAGGGCGGCAGATCCTCGCGCCCTGGCGTCGATGCGCCCACGGCGGACGCATAGCTCTGCGGTACCGGCGCGACGGGCGGTTCATACTCCGGCGCCAGGCTGGCGCAGCCGGCCAGCAGCGCCAGCGCGGTGCTGGCCAGGATCGGCCGGGCCCGCAGCGGCGGCGGACGGCGCTTGCCACCTGTGGCGACGGCTGGCATATCGTTCATGTCATGTCTCCAGCACGTAGTGGCCCGGCGCCGCGTACTGCGGCTTGTAGCCCTTGGAGGGCGCCCCGATCGCGGGCGGCTTGACGGGCGTTCCCGAGCGTTCCTGCAGCCACGCGATCCAGGCCGGCCACCACGACCCGTCCTGTACCGGCGTCTGCTCCAGCCAACGGTCGGGGGGCACGTAGCTGGCGCCGGCCGCACGCGTACCGATCCGGTAGCTGCGTCTGGGCCTGCCCGGTTCGCTGACGATGCCGGCGTTGTGCCCGCCGCTGGTCAGCGCGAAGGTGATCTCGGTGGGCGTGAGGTAATGCAGCTTGTACACCGAGCGCCAGGGCGCGACGTGGTCGGTGAGCGTGCCGACGGCGAACGTCGGCAGACCGATGTCGCCCAGCGAGACCGGACGGCCGCCGACCGGGTAGCGCCCCTCGCTGAGATCGTCGTCCAGGAACAGCCGCCGCAGGTACTGCGAATGCATCTTCGCCGGCATCCGGGTCAGATCGGCATTCCAGGCCATCAGGTCGTTCATCGGCCTGCGGTCGCCGAGCAGGTATTCCTGCACCATCTTCGACCAAAGCAGGTCATAGGAGCGCAGCATCTGGAAGGCGCCGGCCATCTGGTCGCCGCGCAGATAACCGGCCTCGGCCATCTGCGCTTCCAGCATGGACACCTGGCTTTCGTCGATGAACAACCCGAGTTCGCCGGGTTCGCTGAAGTCGGTCTGCGCCGTGAACAGGCTCAACGAGGCCAGACGCTCATCGCCATCGCGCGCCATCGCCGCAGCGGCAATCGCCAGCAGCGTCCCGCCCAGGCAATAACCGGTGGCGTGCACCTTGCGCTTGGGAACGATCGCGTTGACGGCCTGCAGCGCTGCATGGAAGCCCTGCTCCAGATACTCGTCCATGCCCAGATCGCGCTCGGCCTGGCCCGGGTTCTTCCAGGAGATGCAGAACACCGTATAGCCCTGGCCTACCAGATACTTGATCAGGGAGTTGTGCGGAGAAAGATCGAGGATGTAGTACTTCATGATCCAGGCGGGGATCACCAGCACCGGCTCCGGGTGCACCGTTTCGGTCGAGGGCGCGTACTGGATCAGCTCCATCAACTGGTTGCGCAGCACCACCTTGCCCGGCGTGGCGGCCACATCGCGACCGACCACGAACGCCTCCGCTCCTGCGGGCGGCAGCTTGGCCAGCGAGCGCTCGATGTCGTCAAGCAGATGCGCCAGGCCGCGCTGCAGGTTCGCGCCATCCTCGGCGACGGTACGTGCCAGCGCCTCTGGATTGGTCAGCAGGTGGTTGCCGGGAGAGAGCATGTCCAGCCACTGCCTGGCCGCGAAGGCCACCACGTTCTCGTGGTGCTTGTCCACGCCGGATACGCCATGGGTGGCCTGCGACCACCACTGCTGGTTGAGCAGAAAGACCTGATGCAACAGGTTGAACGGCCAATGGCGCCATTCCGGGGCAGCGAAGCGCCGATCCTGCACCGGTGTCTCGATGCAATCGCGGGCTTCTCCCGTGCCGGCCAGAAGGCATTCGCGCAGATAGCCGGCAAGCGCGGACGCCTGTTCGGCCGCGAGTGACATCAACTCGGACTGCTTGCCCGGCGAGGAGGCCAGATGCGAAGCCCAATCCGTCCACGCCAGCAGGAGAGACTGCGGCGAGATGGACGCGCTGGCAGCGGCCTGGACAGCGCGGGCCAACGCATCCATCTGTATCGAGACTTCACCTTCATCCGCCATCAAAACGCGTCCTCTTCCTATGACGATCAATGAATTACGCAAGAAACGACCCGTTCGTCGTTTTGGACTATAGCAACCCATACCCGTTCGCTGAAGAGCGACGCCTGTTCTACGTGGCGATGACCCGCGCACGGAAACAGGTCCGCTTCTACACCACGCTGGGCCAGCCCTCACAGTTCCTGGTCGAGCTGGTCAAGGCAGAGCACATCAAGATCGATCCTGTCGATGGGGAAGCGTTGGAGGCGTGTCCCAAGTGCGCCAATGGCGTCCTGCAGTTGCGGAGCGGGCAGTACAGCGCCTTCCATGGATGCAGTCGCTTCCCCGCATGTGATTTCAAGCGGAAGGCGGAGCAAGGGGCGGGGCAGCCCCGACCTCGAACAGGTGGATCTCAAAGGATCCAGGTGCCGGTCAAGTCGGGGGATCGATGCCCGATCTGCCGGCGCGGCTCCATCCAGGAGAAGAACGGGCGCAATGGCCCGTTCCTCGGGTGTTCCCGCTATCGCGAAGGGTGTCGCGCTACTGCGAACATCCGTTAGTGGCCTTCAAAGCTTGGTGACGTGGTGCCTGTGCCAGGTCAGTAAAGCCGACAGGAAGGTGCTTCGACTGGATGCGTTTATCAGTTGAACCCAAGGCCGAAAGCCGCCAGTTACTCAAAAATATTTCAAACCCACACTACTACGATGAAGCAGGCAGTTCTGCTTCTCGTCTGGGCGCTTCGGTTCAAGCGCCCCGTGGAGGTCAACGCATGTGCGATGACACCAAGGAGACGATTGTTCAGGTGCTGACCGTTGCGGCCGTGATCCTCGCGGCCATCTTCGGCAGGACCAACACTCGGATCTGACTCGCCACGTTGCTGGCAGCACAGAAGGCCCGCCCTCACCGGCGGGCCTTCTGCGTTTATGCCGCTGATTCAAGGAGCAGGAACATGCATCTGGTGGAAACGATGGCCTATGCCGGCGAGAAGCCCTGGCACGGCCTTGGCAACAAGCTGGCCCCGCAGCAACCCATCGAGGTGTGGCGTCAGCAGGCCGGGATGGACTGGAAGATCGAGGAGTCCGAAGTCCGCTACATCACCGGCAACAACAACCTGGGCGTCATCAATGCCTTCCCGGAGCAGAAGGTGCTGTATCGCTCGGACACGCGTTCGCCGCTTGCGGTGGTGAGCAAGCGCTTCAAGGTGGTGCAGCCGGGCGAGATCCTGGAGTTCTACCGTGACCTCACCAGCCAGAGCGGTTTCGAGCTGGAGACCGCGGGCGTGCTTCGCGAAGGCCGCAAGTTCTGGGCGCTGGCCCGCACCGGCCAGAGCACCACGCTCAAGGGTCGGGACAAGGTGGATGGCTACCTGCTGCTGGCCACCGCCTGCGACGGCACCTTGGCGACCACGGCGCAGTTCACCTCGGTCCGGGTGGTCTGCAACAACACCCTGCGGGTGGCGCTGGGCAACAACAACGGCGCGGTGAAGGTGCCGCATCGCAGCGAGTTCGATCCGGAGGCGGTGAAGCGCCAGTTGGGGATCACGGTGGCGTCCTGGGATGGCTTCGTGGCCCGCATGAAGGCGCTGGTGGAGCGGCCGGTGGATCCGGATACGGTCGAAGGGCTGCTGCGCCGGGTGTTGACCTACGCCGGGCCGGATGGGCGTGCCGACATCGTCAACGAGCAGGCGCTGGCCAATGTCCGAGCCCTGTACGAGGGGGGCGGCCGGGGCGCGATGCTGCCTTCCAGCCGGGGTACGGCGTGGGGGCTGCTCAACAGCGTGACCGAGTACGTCGACCACCACCGCCGGGCGCGCAGTGACGATCACCGCCGGGATGCGGCCTGGTTCGGGCAAGGGGCGCAGTTGAAGCAGCGGGCGTGGGACGAGGCCATGAAGCTGGTGGCCTGAGTGGACCCGGCGCTCGTCCC
>DATCTE010000348.1:0-5421 GCA_036568085.1 Thiobacillus sp. | reverse complement strand
AGGCCGCCCATGGTTTCGAGGCCGAGCGAGAGCGGGATCACGTCGAGCAGCAGCCAGTCGTCCGCCTTGCGGTTGCCGACCAGCAGGTTGGCCTGCATGGCGGCGCCCAGCGCCACGACCTTGTCGGGGTCGAGGTCGGTCAGCGGCTCGCGCCGGAAATAGTCCGCCACCAGGCGCTGCACATGGCGCATGCGGGTGGAACCGCCGACCAGCACCACGCCGTCGATGTCGTCGACGCTGAGGCCGGCGTCGCGCAGCGCCTTGCGGGTGGCGGCCAGGGTCTTGGCGACGAGACCGGCGGTCAGCGCGAAGAAGGTGTCGGCGCGCAGGGTCAGGTCCACGGTCTTGCCGCAGGCGAGGGTGGCGCTGATGCGCGCCTCGTCGTGCGCGGTGAGGGTTTCCTTGGCCTTGCGCGCCAGGCTCAGCAGCAGGCGGGTGTCGGTGACGGCGGCATGGGCGAGGCCGGCCTGCTCGACGATCCAGCGATAGATGGCTTCGTCGAAATCGTCGCCGCCCAGTGCGGAGTCGCCGTTGGTGGCGATCACCTCGAAGATGCCCTGGCTGAGGCGCAGGATCGACACGTCGAAGGTGCCGCCGCCGAGGTCGTAGATGCAGAACGTGCCCTCGGAGGCATTGTCGAGGCCGTAGGCGATGGCGGCCGCGGTCGGCTCGTTCAGCAGGCGCAGCACGTTGAGGCCGGCCAGCCGTGCGGCGTCCTTGGTGGCCTGACGCTGGGCATCGTCGAAATAGGCCGGCACGGTGATGACCGCGCCGGTCAGCTCGCCGCCCAGCGCGGCTTCGGCGCGGCTGCGCAGCACCTTGAGAATGTCGGCCGAGATCTCGACCGGGCTTTTCACGCCGGCGCGGGTTTCCAGCCGCACCATGCCGGGAGCGTCGACGAAACGGTAGGGCAGGGTGGCGGCGCCGGGCACGTCCTTGAGCCCGCGTCCCATGAAGCGCTTGACCGAGACGATGGTGTTGTGGGGATCGTCGCTCTGGCGCAGCTGCGCGTCCAGCCCGACTTCCGGGCTGCCGTCCTGCCCGTAGCGCACCACCGACGGCAGCAGCGCGTGGCCGGCTTCGTCGGCCAGCACGGCGGCTTCGCCGCTGCGGATCGTGGCCACCAGCGAGTTGGTGGTGCCGAGGTCGATGCCGATGGCCAGCCGGTGCTGGTGGGGATCGGCGGAGAGGCCGGGTTCTGCGATCTGGAGGAGGGCCATGATTAAGTCCTTAGATTCAAGGTTCAAGATTCAAGAGCCGGGTTTTCATGTGACCTGTCCCTTGTAACTTGCATCTCACACATTGAAACTTTCCCCGCAGCCGCAGGTGTTCTTGACGTTGGGGTTGTTGAACTTGAAGCCTTCGTTGAGGCCTTCGCGCACGAAATCGAGCTCGGTGCCGTCGAGGAAGGTCAGGCTCTTGGGATCGATGATCATCTTCACGCCATGCGATTCGAAGGCGAGGTCCTCGGCCGTGGCCTCGTCGACGAATTCGATCGTGTAGGCCATGCCCGAGCAGCCGCTGGTGCGCACGCCGAGGCGCAAGCCGATGCCCTTGCCGCGCTGGGCGAGAAATTTCTGCACGCGCTGGGCGGCGCGTTCCGAGAGCGTGATGGCCATGGTGCGGGTCCCCTACAGCGAGAATGAACTGCCGCAGCCGCAGGTGGAGGCGGCGTTGGGGTTCTTGATGACGAAGCGCGCGCCTTCGAGGCCTTCCTGGTAGTCGATCTCGGCGCCCGCGAGGTACTGGTAGCTCATCGGATCGATCAGCAGCGAGACGCCGCTTTTCTCGACCACGGTGTCGTCCGCGCCGAGGGCTTCGTCGAAGGCGAAGCCGTACTGGAAGCCGGAGCAGCCGCCGCCCGACACGTAGACGCGCAGCTTGAGCGCGTCGTTACCCTCGTCGGCGATCATTTCCCTGACCTTATTGGCGGCGGCGTCGGTGAAGACGATCGGGCTTTCGATTGCGGTTTCCATGGTGATCTCCCGTGAATGATGGTCAGGCGGGCGTCGCGTCGCAGGCGGCATAGCCGGCGGGGGCGACGTCGTGCTTGGTGCGGTAGTCGGCCACCGCCGCCTTGATGGCGTCCTCGGCCAGGATCGAGCAGTGGATCTTCACCGGCGGCAGCGCCAGTTCCTCGGCGATCTCGGTGTTCTTGATCGCCAGCGCCTGGTCGAGCGTCTTGCCCTTGACCCACTCGGTGACGAGCGAGCTGGACGCGATGGCCGAGCCGCAGCCGTAGGTCTTGAAGCGCGCTTCCTCGATCACGCCGTCGTCGTTGACCTTGATCTGCAGCTTCATCACATCGCCACAGGCCGGCGCGCCGACCATGCCGGTGCCGACCGAATCGTCGCCGGTCTCGAAGCCGCCGACGTTGCGCGGGTTTTCGTAGTGGTCCAGTACCTTGTCGCTGTAAGACATGTCGATCTCCTTAGTGGGCGGCCCACTGCACGCTGTTCAAATCGATGCCGGCGCGGTGCATGTCCCACAGCGGGGACAGGTCGCGCAGCTTGCCCACGTGCTTGTGGAGAAGCTGGATGGCGTAGTCGATGTCTTCCGCGCGGGTGAAGCGGCCGATGGAAAAACGGATGGAGCTGTGCGCCAGTTCGTCGCTGCGGCCGAGCGCCTTCAGCACGTAGGACGGCTCCAGGCTGGCCGAGGTGCAGGCGGAACCGCTTGATACCGCGAGGTCCTTGATCGCCATCATCAGCGATTCGCCCTCGACGAAATTGAAGCTGACGTTGAGGTTGTGCGGCACGCGGCGCTGCAGGTCGCCGTTGAGGTGCACTTCGTCAAGCTGGCTGAGACCGGCCCACAGCGCGTCGCGCAGCATGCGGATGCGCTCGTTTTCGATGGCCATCTCCTCGGCGGCGATGCGATAAGCCGCGCCCATGCCGACGATCTGGTGCGTCGCCAGGGTGCCCGAGCGCATGCCGCGTTCGTGGCCGCCGCCGTGCATCTGCGCCTCGATGCGCACGCGCGGCTTGCGCCGCACGTACAGCGCGCCGATGCCCTTGGGGCCGTAGGTCTTGTGCGCGGAGAAGGACATCAGGTCGACCTTCAGCCGGGCGAGATCGATCGGCGCCTTGCCGGTCGACTGCGCGGCGTCGACGTGGAACAGCACGCCGCGCGCGCGGCAGAGTTCGCCGATCGTATCGATGTCCTGGATCACGCCGATCTCGTTGTTCACGTGCATGACCGAGGCGAGGATCGTGTCGGGCCGGATCGCTGCCGTGAACTTGTCCAGATCGAGCAGGCCGTTAGGCTCGGGATCGAGATAGGTGACCTCGAAGCCCTGGCGCTCCAGTTCGCGCATCGGGTCGAGCACCGCCTTGTGCTCGGTCCGCACCGTGATGAGGTGCCTGCCCTTGCCCTTGTAGAACTGGGCAGCGCCCTTGATGGCGAGGTTGTCGGACTCAGTCGCGCCCGAGGTCCAGACGATTTCTTTGGGGTCGCAGTTGACCAGCCCCGCGACTTCCTCGCGCGCCTGCTCGACGGCCTTTTCCGCGTCCCAGCCGAAGGCGTGCGAGCGCGAGGCGGGGTTGCCGAACTGTTCCGTCAGATACGGAATCATCCTGTCCGCCACGCGCGGGTCGACCGGCGTCGTTGCGGAGTAGTCGAGATAGATCGGCACCTTGGGCATACGCGTCTCGCTTGGCTGGGCTGGAAGGGTGCGGCAGACATCGGACTGCCGCGGACATCCCGATCAAAGCAACTCATGTGCCACATGGGTTGGGTCGCGCTAACTGGTTGAATCAGCGCGGATAAATCGGATTGCGCGGGGCGGAGGGCGGGTGTCGCGTTTGTACGGTTTGCGACAAAGGCGCAGGGCGCGAGGTTTGCCGAAAGCCTACGAGGCAGGTTCTTTTGTCGCATTCGCGACACGGCCGCGTGCGCGTCATGATCGCTCGAAACCCGCGCCACATAAGGGATGGATGCGGATCGACCGGGTTGGCATCGCTCTTGCAATGACTGCATCGACGAATCTTTTTCAACGAAGCAAAGAGCACAGCATGACGACACTCGATCAAACCGCCTTCAAGCAACTCGACGCCGAGAAGCGCCTGCAGAACCCGGTGTTCAAGGGCGCCACCGGCAAGGCCGGACGTTTCGGATTCCGCGGCGAAATCGCCATCAAGTTCGCGCCGCAGCTGGCCGACGAAGCGCGGCCACCGGAGATCACCGCCGACCAGGTGATCGCGGTGGCGGAGGAAGGCGGCAAGGGCCTCGACTTCATGGCGGCCTACCTGCTGTCCTTCGAATACCTGAAGCCGCTGGCCGACGCGATGGGACCCGCGCTGAAGCCCGACGGCAAGTATTTCCTCTATTGCGACAACATCGACCTCAGCACGCGCTATCAGGTGCCCTACGGAGACGCCACCTTCTACGTGCTGCCGATTTCCGAGGCGACGGTGTACAACGAGCTGCTCGAGCTGCTCTACCTCGAACGCAACGACCTGAAGAAGCTGGACACCGCCGGCAAGGTGGACCGGGTCGCCGATACCGCGCTGAAATTCTCAGACAGCTTCCCGCCCATGACGTATGAGGAAGGCCTGAAGGTGATGGGGCCGGTGCGCGACCCCGGCGAGAACCGGCCGGTTTGAGCCGGACATTCCCTCATGACCACAAAGGAGTCGAGCGCATGGGCGTTCTGATCAAGACCATCTCCGACGGGCGCAAGCTGGAAGTCATCGGCAGCGCCCTCTATCTGGAGGGGGTGAAGGAGGCTGACGACATCGATCCGGTCGTCTATCACCCCAACCGGGCGCGCATCCTCGAGGCGGTACCCGATGCCACCCACATGGCGGGACGCGTGCCGCTGACGTGGCAGGAGGCGCTGGCCGCGAATGCCGCGCTCAAGGAAGCGCGCGCGGCGTTCGAGTCCAGTCCGCAGGGGCTGGCCGAGCGCATGCGCCAGGCCCAGAACAAGGGCATGCTGGCGCGCGACTGAACGCCGACTGCATGATCTACGTCGTCGAATTCCCCCACGCGGGGCGCGCGCATGCCTGGTTCGCCTTCGACCGCGATGACTTCGTGCGCAAGGTGCGCGCAACCCGCGCGCGCGAGGACTGGGTCATCCATGAAGCCCTGAGCGCGCGCGAACGCGTGGCCGCGTGCGGCACGGATACACCGGACGCGGTGCGGAGGCACGCCGCCCTGCTCGATCTGGCGCAGATCCATGGCTGGGACGCGCCGCTGACCCGCGCCGATCATGTATTGGGCCAGGGCGTATTGCAGGCCGAGCCGGTGGACGCGTTCGACGCCTGCGTCGCTGCACTGGCCCACGATCTCAAGGCGTGCCGCGTGCACCTCAGCGACGAGCAGGCGATCGCGGCCCTGCAGTGCGACCCGCTGTACGACCCGGATGAGGGGTTCTACGCGCACATGGCCTTGCGCGAGCAGCTGATCGCGATGGAGGCG
>DATCTE010000347.1:0-8523 GCA_036568085.1 Thiobacillus sp. | reverse complement strand
ATCCTCGCCGGGCCGGGCAACAATGGCGGCGACGCGCTGGTCGCCGCGCGGCACCTCTCGATACAAGGCTGTCGCGTCGCCGTGGTCAGCCGCGCCGACCCGGCCCGGCTGCCGCCGGATGCCGCTCGCGCCTGGACCGCTTGGCGCGAAAGCGGCGGGGCCATCCTGGCGGACATCCCGCCGTCGCAGCGTTTCAGCCTGGTCATCGACGGCCTGTTCGGGGTGGGCCTGGCACGCGACGTTGCCGGCGAGGAAGCCCGCTGGATTGCGCAAGCCAATGCCATGGCCTGCCCCAGGCTGGCGCTCGACGTGCCGAGCGGCCTCGACAGCGACAGCGGGCAAATCCGGGGCTGCGCCGTGCGTGCCGATCACACGCTGACTTTTCTCGGCCTCAAGCCCGGCCTCCTCACCGCCGACGGGCCGGATTACGCCGGCGAACTGCATCTCGACACGCTCGGTGTCGATCCGGCGGCGCTGCCCCGCACCATGGGCAGCGCGCTGACGCAACTGGAAGACCGCCATCGCCTGCCCGCACGCGCCCGCAACAGCCACAAGGGCCTGTACGGCCACATCGGCATCATCGGCGGCGACGCCGGCATGGTGGGCGCCAGCCTGATTGCCGGGCGCGCCGCGCTGCAGGCCGGCGCGGGAAGCGTCACCCTGGGCGTGCTGGATACGCGCATCGCCGTCGATTTTGGCGAGCCGCGGCTGATGTTTTCTGTGCCGGAAAAACTGGTGGAGATGAAACTGGATGGCCTGGCGATCGGCCCTGGATTGGGACAGCGCCCGCCCGCCCGCGCATTGGTGGACGCAGCGCTGGCGGCGGCCTGCCCGCTGGTGCTGGATGCCGACGCGCTGAACCTGCTGGCTGGCGATGCCGAACTGGCCAAGCGCGTCGCCAGCCGCAGCCACCCCACGATTCTGACGCCCCATCCAGGCGAAGCCGCGCGTCTGCTTGGCATCTCCCCTGCCGGCATCCAGGCGAACCGGATCGAGGCAGCGCAGCGGCTGGGCGCGCAATATCACGCACATGTTGCCCTCAAGGGTGCGGGCACGGTCATCGCCCACCCCGATGGCCGCTACGCCATCAACACCACGGGCGGCCCCTGGCTAGCCCAGGCCGGTTCGGGCGACCGCCTCACCGGCATGGTGACCGCCCTGCTAGGCCAGGGCATGGCCGCTGCAGATGCGCTCGAAGCCGCGGTCTGGCTGCACGGCAAAGAAACACCGGTTCAGCAGATACGCGACTTGAGATAGGCACCGAAGTCTTCGCTGACTTCGCTGTGCTTCAGCGCGTATTCCACCGTGGCCTGCAGATAGCCCAGCTTGCTGCCGCAGTCATAGCGGATACCGTCGAAGGCATAGGCCAGAACCTGCTGTTCCTTCAACAGGGCGGCGATGGCATCGGTGAGTTGCAGTTCGCCGCCGGCGCCGGGTTTCAGGTGCTGGATATGGTGGAAGATGCGCGGTGTGAGTATGTAGCGGCCGACCACGCCGAGGGTGGACGGCGCGTCCGCGGGCTTGGGTTTCTCGACGATGGCGTTCACCCGCGACACGCGCTCGGCCATCTGGGTGGCGTCGACGATGCCGTAGGACGCGGTTTCCTCGGGCGCCACCTGCTGCACCCCGAGCACCGAGCACTGGTAATAGTCGTACTGATCGACCATCTGCTTCATCACCGCCGGACTGCCGTCGATCAGGTCGTCGGCAAGAATGACGGCAAAGGGCTCGTTGCCGATCACCGGTTGCGC
Source organism: Thiobacillus sp. (assembly GCA_036568085.1). Lineage (GTDB taxonomy): Bacteria > Pseudomonadota > Gammaproteobacteria > Burkholderiales > Thiobacillaceae > Thiobacillus. The sequence continues at coordinate 6,772 of DATCTE010000347.1, read as the reverse complement.
GCACAGCACCGCATGGCCCAGGCCCAGCGCTTCGGCCTGGCGGATGTAGATGAAGTTGACGCCGGCCGGGCGGATCGACTGCACCAGTTCCAGGTCGCGATTCTTGCCGCGCGCAGCCAGTTCGGTTTCCAGCTCGTAGGCCTTGTCGAAGTGGTCTTCGACGGTGCGCTTGGTGCGGCTGCTGATGAAGATGATGTCGGTGATGCCGGCATCCATCGCCTCCTCGACCGCATACTGGATCAGCGGCTTGTCGACGATGGGCAGCATTTCCTTGGGACTGGCCTTGGTGGCCGGCAGAAAACGGGTGCCGAGGCCGGCCACCGGAAAAACCGCCTTCTTCACTTTTTGCATTGCACACCTCCTGCAAGGCGGTTTTCGGTGGAGGCTAACCCGCTTTGCGGGTTAAGGCCGCGAAGCGGGCGGCCGAAACCAAATACGGCTTTTTTGACTTTTTGCATGTCTCTTCCTGCTTGTTCTTGGTTCAAAAATCAAAACGGTGCTGCGTGTTCTCGTTATTCGATTCCAGTAGCGCCAGCAGGCCGGCTTCATCGAGGATGGTCACGCCGAGTTCCTGCGCCTTGGCCAGCTTGCTGCCGGCTTCCTCGCCGGCCACCACGTAGTCGGTCTTCTTCGACACCGACCCGGCCACCTTGCCGCCTGCGGCCTCGATCTTTTCCTTCGCGGCATCGCGCGTCAGCGTCGGCAGCGACCCCGTCAGCACCAGTGTCTTGCCCGCAAGGATACCCGACGATTGTTGCACGCCTGTTGACTCCGGCCAGTGCACCCCGGCGCCGCGCAGTTTCTTGACCACGTCGAGGTTATGCGACTCCGCAAAAAACTGCACGATGGACTGGGCCACGATGGGCCCGACGTCGCGCACGGCCAGCAAATCGGTTTCGGTTGCGGCAAGCAGCTTGTCCAGCGAACCGAAATGCAGCGCCAGGTCACGGGCAGTGGCCTCTCCGACATTACGGATGCCCAGTGCGAAAATGAAGCGCGCCAGCGTGGTGGTCTTGCTGGCCTCGATCGCCGCCAGCAGATTGGCCGCCGATTTCTCAGCCATGCGTTCCAGTCCGGCGAGCGTATCGAGGCTCAGGCCGTATACATCGGCGGGGCTGTGCACCAGGCCGCGCTCGACCAACTGATCGACCAGCTTGTCGCCCAGCCCCTCGATATCCATCGCGCGCCGGCCCGCGAAATGCAGCAGGGCCTGCTTGCGCTGCGCCGGACAGTAGAGGCCGCCGGTGCAGCGCACCGCCGCCTCGCCTTCCAGCCGCACCACGTGCGAGCCGCACTCGGGGCAGACCGGGTAGCTTTGCAGGATGTTGAAACGCGGCGGCTCGGGAACAGGCCGCCGCTCGATCACCGCCGCGACGACTTCGGGAATGACATCGCCGGCGCGCCGCACGATGACGGTATCGCCCACGCGCACGTCCTTGCGGTCGATCTCGTCCTGGTTGTGCAGGGTGGCATTGGTCACCGTCACACCGCCGACAAACACCGGCGCCAGGCGCGCCACCGGCGTCAGCGCGCCGGTGCGGCCGACCTGCACGTCGATGCCAAGCACGGTAGTGAGCTGCTCCTGGGCCGGATATTTGTGCGCCACCGCCCAGCGCGGCTCGCGGGTGACGAAGCCGAGTTCGCGCTGCAGCGCCAGGCGGTTGACCTTGTACACGACGCCGTCGATGTCGAACGGCAGGCTGTCGCGGCGCGCCGCGATGTCGTCGTGGAAGGCGATCAGCGCCGCCGCGCCCAGCCCGGTGATGCGCTCGGCGCACACCGGCACGCCGAGTTTTTCCAGCGCGTCGAGGGTGGCGCTGTGGGTGGGCGGCTGCGGCCAGCCCTGCACCTCGCCCAGGCCGTAGGCAAAGAACGACAGCGGACGTTGCGCCGCAATCGCCGGATCGAGCTGGCGGATGCTCCCTGCCGCGCCGTTCCTCGGGTTGACCAGGGTAGGCTTGCCGGCGTCACGCTGCTTCGCGTTGTAGCGCTCGAAATCGTCGCGCCGCATGAACACCTCGCCGCGCACTTCCAGCACGGCAGGCGGCCTGTCCGTATGCAGGCGCAGCGGGATGGCATGGACGGTGCGGATGTTCTGCGTGACGTCCTCGCCGGTTTCGCCGTCGCCGCGGGTGGCAGCCTGCACCAGCACGCCCTGCTCGTAGCGCAGGTTGATCGCCAGGCCATCGAACTTCAGCTCGGCGGCATATTCGACCGGCGGATCGCTTTCGGCCAGCCCCAGTTCCTTGCGCACCCGCGCGTCGAACGCCTGCGCGCCGCTGGCCTCGGTATCGGTCTCGGTGCGGATCGACAACATCGGCACCGCGTGGCGCACCGGTGCAAAGCCGTCGAGCGGTTTGCCGCCGACGCGCCGGGTGGGCGAATCGGGCGTGGCGAGTTCGGGATGTTCAGCTTCGAGCGCCTGCAGTTCACGGAACAGCCGGTCGTATTCCGCATCGGGAATCGTTGGCTGATCGAGAACGTAGTAGGCGTAGTTGTGACGCTCGATTTCCCGGCGCAGCGCAGCCGCGCGTGCCAAGTCAACAGGCATTGGGGCGCCCCTAGAAATCGTAGCGAGCGGGCGTCAGCCGGGTGCGCCCGGAGCACAGGAACCGGAATGTACTTGAAAGTACATGAGGATTCCGAGCACTGGACGCGCCCGGATCACGCACGCGCAGTAGATTTATGGGGGCGCCCATCAGGAGAACAGGCGCAGCGACCGTCTCGATCCGGATGGCACGCCGCGCGCTTCCATGCGCTCGTAGATGTGCACGAGCTGGCTGCGGATTTTTTCGATCCCGGTGTCGGTGAGCGGACGCAGATTGTCGTCCACCAGGATGCCGCCGGTTTCATTGGCGAGCTTGCGGCCAAAGGCCACCATGCCATCGAACACCTTGAGGCCATCCGGCACGCGCGGCACGTCGAACTGCAGGGTGACGCCCTGCGAGGTCTGGCCCTCCACCGCCTCGACTGCAAACGGCTCGGCGTCGTGGTTGCACAGGGCATAGAGCGGCTCACCGCGGCTGTCGAGCAGCTGGAACACGCCGTCCCCGCCCAGCACCATGCCGCTGCTTTCCGCCTCGCGCACGATGCGCGTCAGGTTCACCGCGCCCTCGCCGCGCGCCACCACGTTGAGGCCGATGAGCACATCGACATCGACGCAGAAGCGATCGATCGCCTGCGCACGCTCGAGCGCGTCGACCATGTCGTCGCAGGCGAGGCGCAGGCCATGCGCCTGCGCCGTGGCCTGCAACAGGTCGCACAGGGCAGCGAGCTGCTCTTCCTGCACCGCCCCGTTGCGATCGGCCAGCTGAATGGTGACCGCCACCTGTTGATAGCGTGCATCACGCCACGGCTGGACGTCTTCCCATGCCGTCGCCCCGACCGGCAGGCCGAGCCAGCGTACGGCTTTGCCCAGCGTGCGTGTCTGATTGAAGGCGTCGGCGAACACACTGGCCACCACGCCATCGCTGCCGATGCGGGCGCGGTATTCGATCAGTTCGTCGTAGGGTGCCGGCGCCGCAGCCGGCGGCGGACTGGCAGGGCGTCGCTCGACAGCCGGCGCGGGCGCAGAACGCGGGGCTGGGGCAAGGTCTACCGGTGCAACTGCTTCGGCAGAATCCGGCAGGCCAGTATCGAGATGCACCGGGGCCGTATCGACGCCGTCCTCCCCATCGCCATTGAAAGCCGGCTCCCGCAAGGCCGGTTCAATACGGTCATGGATTGCGTGCGGCGCGGTGGCGTCCTGCATCAACACGTCGGCCACCGGCACCTGAAAGGCCGCATTCGCCTGCTTGCGGAAGCGGCGCTCCTGGATCCAGTTGAATACCAGCACTGCTGCCACGACGGCCACGCCGACGATCAACAAGCCGATTTGCAAATCACTCATTCGTTTTTCCCGACTGAACGGATTGGGCGGGCACCACGCGGACGAACCATTCATCCGGTGCCACCATGCCCAGATCATTGCGCGCACGCTCCTCGATGGCGTCGCGCCCCTGCTTGAGGTCGTTAATCTCGGCCAGCAGGCTTGCATTGCGGGTTTCCAGGCGCTGATTCAACGCCTGCTGGGTGCGGATTTTCTGCGCGCCCTCGCGCACCCTCAACCAGCCGCCCTGACCCAGCCAGAGTGGATATTGCAGCAGCACGATCGCGATGGCCAGCACCCAGGTCAATCCCTGGGTGCGGATGCGCGCGAACAGCCAGCCGAAATCAGCCGCGCTGGCGGAACGCATCGCGTCCGGGATAGCTTGCCGTGTCGCCGAGTTCTTCCTCGATGCGCAGCAGCTGGTTGTACTTGGCCATGCGGTCGGAACGCGACAGCGAACCGGTCTTGATCTGGCGCGCGTTGGTGGCCACCGCCAGGTCGGCAATAGTGGTGTCCTCGGTTTCGCCCGAGCGGTGCGAAATCACCGAGGTGTAGCCCGCCTGCTTGGCCATCTCGATCGCCTGGAAGGTTTCCGACAGCGTGCCGATCTGGTTGACCTTGATCAGGATGGAGTTGGCGATGCCCTTGTCGATGCCTTCCTTCAGTATCTTGGTATTGGTCACGAAGAGGTCGTCGCCCACCAGCTGCACGCGGCGGCCGAGCTTGTCGGTCAGCAGCTTCCAGCCGTCCCAGTCGCCCTCGGCCATACCGTCTTCGATGCTGATGACGGGGTACTTGTCGCACCAGGCCGCCAGGTAGTCGGTGAATTCGGCAGCGGTCAGCTTCAGGTCTTCGGATTCGAGGTGGTAGCGGCCGTCCTTGTGGAACTCGGACGCAGCGCAGTCGACGCCGATGGCGACGTCGATGCCGGGCTGCAGGCCGGCTTTTTCGATCGCCTGCACGATCAGTTTCAGCGCCGCCTCGTGCGATTCCAGGTTGGGCGCGAAGCCGCCTTCGTCGCCCACCGTCGTTGCCATGCCGGCGTCGTCCAGAAGCTTCTTCAGCGCATGGAACACCTCGGCGCCATAGCGCAGGGCCTCGCGGAAGCTCGGCGCGCCGACCGGGATGATCATGAATTCCTGCATGTCGATGTTGTTGTTGGCGTGCGCGCCGCCGTTGATGATGTTCATCATCGGCACCGGCAGCGCCATCGGCGCGGCACCGCCGAGATAGCGGTACAACGGCAGCCCGGCCTGCTCGGCGGCTGCGCGGGCGCACGCCATCGACACCGCCAGCAGCGCGTTTGCGCCGAGACGCGACTTGTTCTCGGTGCCGTCCAGATCGATCATGGTCTGGTCGATGAAGGCCTGGTCCTCGACGTCCAGGCCGATGATGGCTTCACAGATTTCGGTGTTGACGTGCTCGACGGCCTTCAGCACGCCCTTGCCGAGGTAACGCGACTTGTCGCCGTCGCGCAGCTCGATCGCCTCGCGGCTGCCGGTCGAGGCGCCGGACGGCACCGCGGCACGGCCCAGCACGCCCGACTCCAGCAGTACATCGACTTCAACAGTGGGATTGCCGCGGGAGTCGAGAATTTCCCGGGCGATGACATCAATAATGGCGCTCAATTTCTATTCCTTGGTTCATTGATCCATGCATGCCAGAGGACATTCGTGGATCAGGTTTTCATCAATTCGTGTTCAATAAACCCGCGCTGTTTCACCAGCGCGTCGATTTCCTTCAGCGTTTCCAGCAGTTCCTTCATCATGCCGAGCGGCCACGCATTGGGACCGTCGGACAGCGCGCATTGCGGATTCGGATGCGTCTCGGCGAACACACCCGCCACGCCGGTGGCCACCGCGGCGCGCGCCAGCACCGGCACGAACTCGCGCTGGCCGCCGCTCGACGTGCCCTGCCCACCCGGCTGCTGCACCGAGTGGGTGGCGTCGAAAACGACCGGGCAGCCTGTGCCACGCATGATCGCCAGGCCGCGCATGTCGGACACCAGGGTGTTGTAGCCGAAGCTGACGCCGCGTTCGCACACCATGATCTGCTCGTTGCCGACCGCGCGTGCCTTGTCGACCACGTTCTGCATGTCCCACGGCGCCAGGAACTGACCCTTCTTGATGTTGACCGGACGCCCGGCGCGCGCGACGTTCTGGATGAAGTTGGTCTGGCGGCACAGGAAGGCTGGCGTCTGCAGGACGTCGACCACTGCCGCCACCTCGTTGAGCGGCGTGTCTTCGTGCACGTCGGTCAGCACCGGCACGCCGATCTTCGCCTTCACTTCGGACAGGATGCGCAGCCCCTCTTCCAGACCAAGTCCGCGGAAGGACTGGGTCGAGGATCGGTTGGCCTTGTCGAACGAGGATTTGTAGATGAAGGGGATGTCGAGCGATGCGCACATTTCCTTCAACTGGCCGGCCGTGTCCATGGCCAGCTGCTCGGATTCGATCACGCAGGGACCGGAAATGAGGAACAGCGGCTGGTCCAAACCGGCTTCGAAATGACAGAGCTTCATTTGGCGTGCTCCTGCTGATGCGCCAGCGCGGCCTTGACGAAGGCGATGAACAGCGGATGGCCGTTGCGCGGATTGCTGGTGAACTCGGGATGGAACTGGCAGCCGACGAACCAGGGATGCACCGCGGTGGGCAGCTCGACCATTTCGCACAGGTCGGTGCCCGGCGCGCGTCCGGCCACTACCAGGCCCTTGGCTTCGAGTTCGGCCAGCAGGGTGTTGTTGACTTCGTAGCGATGGCGGTGGCGCTCGGTGATGCTGGCCGCGCCGTAGACCGCGCGCGCCAGCGTGCCGTCCTTGAGCTCGCAGGGCTGGCCGCCGAGGCGCATGGTGCCGCCCAGATCGGACTGTTCGCTGCGCTTTTCGACCTGGCCGCCGCGGTCGAG
>DATCTE010000346.1:0-8271 GCA_036568085.1 Thiobacillus sp. | reverse complement strand
CGGGAGGCCGAACTATACCGGCAGGGCCCTGCTGCGGCAATGCTTTTCAGCCGCCGGCGTGCGGAAAATGAAAAGGGACCGGCATGTGACCGGTCCCTTTGGATGTTCGGGCTGGTGGGCAGTACAGGGTTTGAACCTGTGACCCCCGCCGTGTGAAGGCGATGCTCTACCGCTGAGCTAACTGCCCCGAAGCGGCGCGAATTAAACCACAACCCGGCAGCCGAGGTCAATTTTGCAGCGGTCGATCCGGTAAAATGAACCCTTTTTCCGCCCGGCCCCGCCATGATCCGCACCCGCTTCGCCCCCTCCCCCACTGGTTACCTGCATATCGGCGGCGCCCGTACCGCGCTGTTTTCGTGGGCGTTTGCGCGTCATCACGGCGGCCAGTTCATCCTGCGGATCGAGGACACCGACATCGCGCGCTCCACCCCCGAGGCGGTGCAGGCGATCCTCGACGGCATGGCGTGGCTGGATCTCAATCACGACGAAGGCCCGTTCTACCAGACCAAACGCCTGTACCGCTACAAGGAAGTGATCGAGCAGATGCTGGCCGACGGCCAGGCCTATCACTGCTATTGCAGCACTGAGGAACTCGACGAAATGCGCGAGGCGCAGCGCGCGCGCGGCGAAAAACCGCGCTACGATGGCCGCTGGCGCCCCGAACCCGGGAAGACGCTGCCGGTGCCGCCGTCCGGCGTGCAGCCGGTGGTACGCTTCAGGAATCCGACCGAGGGCACGGTGGCGTGGAAGGACCTGGTCAAGGGCACGATCGAGTTCGCCAATGCCGAACTCGACGACCTCATCATTGCGCGCGGCGACGGCACGCCCACCTACAACTTCTGCGTGGTGGTCGACGACTGGGACATGCAGATCAGCCATGTGATCCGCGGCGACGACCACGTCAACAACACCCCGCGCCAGATCAACATTCTCAAGGCACTGGGCGCGACGGTGCCGCAGTACGCCCACCTGTCGATGATCCTCGGCGACGACGGCACCAAGCTCTCCAAGCGCCACGGCGCGGTGTCGGTGATGCAGTATTCCGAAGAGGGCTACCTGCCCGAGGCTGTCATCAACTACCTGGCCCGCCTCGGATGGTCGCACGGCGACGCCGAACTGTTCAGCCGCGAACAGTTCGTTCAGTGGTTCGACCTCGACCACATCACGCCCTCGGCCGCACAGTTCAATACCGAGAAGCTGCGCTGGATCAACCAGCAGTACATCAAGACAGCCGACGACGCGCGTCTGGCTGAACTCACGCGCTCCTTCCTGATCCGCAACGGCGCCAGCCTCGACGAGGGCCCCGATCTCGCTGCCGTGTGCGCGCTGGTGAAGGAACGCGCCGCCACGATCGAGGAACTGGCCGACGCCGCCACGCTGTTCTACCGCACCCTGCATCCGACGCCGGAACTGCTGGCGCAGCATGTCACGGCTGAAGTGCTGCCCGCGCTCGCCGACCTTGCCGCGCGGCTGGAACCCCTGAATTGGGAGCGCAGCGCCATCAGCGCCGCGTTCAAGGAAACGCTCGCCGCGCACGGCCTCAAGATGCCGAAGCTGGCGATGCCGGTGCGCGTGCTGGTGACCGGCGAGCCGCAGACGCCGGCGATCGACGCCACGCTGGAGCTGATCGGCAAGGACAAGGTACTTTCCCGCCTGAAAGCAGCGCTGTAGGCCACCACACGCGCAGACGATTCCGCTATAATGCGCGCTGTTTTTCGCCGCTGTAGCTCAGTTGGTAGAGCAGCGCATTCGTAATGCGAAGGTCGCCAGTTCGATTCCGGCCAGCGGCACCAGTTGTAAAAAAACGCCGCTCAATGAGCGGCGTTTTTTCTGCCCGCATCTCCCGTACCTAGGCCGCCTGCGCCGACAGGATTTCGTCGATGCGGCACGGCCTGTGGATGGCGTAGCCCTGAACATAGTCGACGCCGATTTCCCGCAGCGCCTCCAGGGTCGTCGGAGATTCCACGTATTCGGCCACAGTGAGCAACCCCAGCGAATGGCCGATATCGTTCATCGACTTGACCATGGCAAAGTCGCCTGGATTCTGCAGCATGTCCCTGACGAAACTGCCGTCGATCTTGAGGGTATCGGTACGCAGGTTCTTCAGGTGGGCGTAGGAGGTGAATCCACTTCCGAAATCGTCCAGCGAGAACTTGCAGCCATAGCGGCGAATTTCGCGGATGAAATCCTGCGCGGCGCCGTAGCTCTCGATGGCGGCACTTTCCGTAATTTCGAAAATGATCTTGTCAGTGGGAAAGTCGCTCACCGGCAATACCGCCTGCAGATAGCGCATGACCTCGGGATTGCTGAGCGACGTGGCGGACAGGTTGATGGCGAACCCCCCCACGGATGCAAAGTCCGACTTGTTGGCAGCGATCCACTCGAACACGTTCCGCATGACCCAGATGTCCACTTCATGCGCGCGTTGCAGCCGCTCCACGGCGGGGATGAAGTGCGCCGGCAGAATCTCCACCCCATCTGCGCCCTCGATACCCAGCAGGACTTCGTAATAGGGCAGCCGGGGGTTGCCCATTCCGATCGGCATCACCTGCTGGCAGCGCAGATGCAGTCCGCTGCCTTTGAGGAAGGAATCGATCCGCCCTGCCCAGTCCATCAGCGATTCCTGGGACTGCAACTGGGGACTGGCCTGCTCGTAGACCTGCACCCGGTTGCGGCCCTGGGATTTTGCCGTGATGCAGGCCGAATCGGCACGCCGGATCGCTTCGGCAGCACTGAACCGGTCGGGTGCGAACTCGGTGATGCCGATATTGAAGCCGATGCTGTAGCTGTGCTGCCCGTGCTGGAAAGGGTAGTCCTTCATCCGGTCGAGCAGGCTGTCGAAAGCGCTGTACCCCGCTTCACGACTACAGTTGGGCAGCAGAAGTGCAAGGGTATCGTCGCGAAACGCGGCCAGCACCGCATCGGGGCTGATGTGCGCACGCACCTCGCTGACAAGGTTGCGCGCCAGTTTTTCCGTCGCTTCCACGCCGCAGGTATTGACGATCATGCGGAACTGGTCGAATTCGATGATGCCGACGGCGTGCGTCCTGTCCGTCTGATCCGGCATTGTCATCCGGCCCAGGCGCTGCAGGAACCCCTTGCGATTGAGCAGCCCGGTCACCGGGTCGTGCATGGCCTGATGCACCACGCTCTGATAGGTATCGTCGAACAGGGCCTGCTCCGACCGCTCGATCAGCGGCAGATCCAGATCCTTGCCCGGCTTGGCGAGGCCGTGCTGGATCTTCCGGGAGAGCTCGGCCAGGGTGAGATCGGCCTTGCTGGTGGCGGAGCGATTGGCAAAGGTGCAGTTCGACGGCGGCTGGCTGATCCAGATGAGCTGCATCGGAACCCGGCTGCCGTCCTGGCTGAAATCCCACCAGTCCCCCACCCGCAGGCGGTCTGCCAGTTGGCGGTGCGCGGGCGCAACCTCCCCTTCGCTGGGCAACGTGGCCAACCTGCCGGGCGGCACCTGTACCATCGCCGATCCCGTAAGCGAACGCGCCGGGTCGCCAGCCAGGCTGGCACCCAACTCATCCATGAACGCGGCCAGCAGACTGGTATCGACGTTGACCGTTGCCAGGGCACGCTCGATCTCGCCCAGCAACGCCTGAGCCGACTCGGCGCTACGGGACGTGTCCGCAGGTGCGGGCCCGAGGCAATCAAACACCCGGTCGAGTATGGCCAGGGCTTCATTCCAGGCCTCGCTTCCCTCTCCCTGGCGCATTTCCAGCAGCACGAGATACTGGCGCCAGCCCGCATCCAGCAGGCGCAACAGCAACCCCGGTATCTCGCGTCCCGCCAGCTGCTGCTCCAGGACTGCGTTGACCCGGGCTCGCGCCGAACGGATACGCTCCCTGCCCTCGCAGGCTTCCTGCAGACGGGCCACGCGCGTTCTGCGTATCTGCAGAATCGGCAGCAGCACTTTCTCGAGCGTGTCGCGAACCCGCTCGAAAATCCCACTGTCTGTATCGGCTTCGTCGCAGACGCGATCGACCAGCAGCGAAAGAAAGCGTTGCAGCTTGGCATCGAAAATCCGGCCCTGGTCGTCGGCCGCCACGGCATATTGTTCGATGATGTTAAGCATCTGGCGAGCGGGATGGTCGGGCACCGAAGGAAATCCCGGGTCCTGCAACGCCAGTTTGAGCAGCGGCCGCTCCAACCGCTTCACCAGCAGGTCCACGTCGGAACTGGGAACGAAGTCCGCCTGTGCTCGACGGAACAGATTGGATGTCGTATCGAGTATCTGGCGGTAAGCCGGCGAAAGACGCCGGGCATCGGGCCCGTCCGCAGCAATGCGCGCATTGAGCTGATCGACCAGCAACGGCATGCCCGGTTCTGCCAGGCCCGCCGACGGCAGGCTGTCCAGGGCGATCAGCAGTTCACTCAGGCTGGTTTCCGGCAACACGACGCTGGCGCGCCCGGGATCGTCAGACCGGGATACCTGCGGATCGCGATCGACCAGTTGGCGGGCAGTCTGTTGCAGGCGCCCCACCACGTGCAACAGGCCGGGCCAAGCTGCTATCGCCCCTGGAACAGCGCCGCCCTGACGTGCGGAGCGTGCCGCAGACACGCCCGACGCGCTGCCAACCACACCTTTTGGGAAACGGCCGAGGGTTGCCAGGATACGGTCCAGACCGTATTCGGCGCTTTCAGGCGTCTGGGCGATACCGGCCTGATTCTGTTTGAAGAGCGCGTTCAGGGTGTTGGCGATCTCGGCCAGATCCAGGGCGGTCTGGGTAGGCGCCGGCTTCAGCTTCGCCTCCGCCGGGGTGTCGCGATCGGGGCGGAGTGCTGCGACTGGCTTCAGGGACTCGAGTGTCTCGTTCAGCTGTCGGTAAAGCACCGGTGCATGAAGGGAGACGGCTTGTCCAAGCGCCTTGTAGAGAACCGCGCGAGTGGCATTGGAAAACCCCAGCCCCTGCATGACGCCCTGGAAGGTGCGGCAGATAACCTCCGGGCCAAAGGGATTGCTCTTCCTGTCAACCGGCATGCCGATCAGCCGGCCATAGCGCTGTCCCACCTCATGGAGCGGCGCCACGACCTCCTCTTCGATCTGATTGATGACTGCAGACAGATTCAGCCAGTCTTCGAATTCATCTTCCTCGACAAGGGCCAGGCTGTTTTCCGCGCGAGCACTGCTGGGCGCCACGATCAATCCCGGCTGCTGAATATGGTCGCGCATGGCGGCGAAAAAATCATTCGCGACTCGGCTGCGCTGCTGCAGCAACTCCTGAATGGCGTTGTCATAGCGGGATCGTTCCAGAAAAGTCGGCTCGTCCTGGCTCGCTTCCGCCAAGCGTTCCACAGCCTGCTGGAAAAAATCCTCCAATGCCGCATCGAGAATGTGCCGAAACAGGCTGTCGCACTCCAGCAGCAGTTCGTGGGCGAGTTGTGGGCTGAGGCCTGAGCCCGCAGAAGGGAAGTTGGCTCGGGCAAGGCGCCCGTTCACATCGCGCAGGGCCTGGAGGGCACCTTCCGGCATCGCGGTGACAAGAACACCCACACCGCCTGGCGCGATGCGCGCGACTCGGCCGTTGCAGACAAACACGCCGGCATGCTGCACCGCAAACTCCACCTGAACCGGCGTGCCCATCAGAACCGGGATGACGGAATCGGGTATCCCTTCCCCGAGAACAGCCACATACAGCCCGGTCTGGCAGTAGTCACGAATTTCGGACGGAATGGCCGCGCCTTCGCCAAACCGGATGCGCGCGGTCTGCAATGTAGGCTGCCGCGCAAAGCGCCGCTTCTCATTGCTGACTGCTCCGGAAGGGGAATGTGCCATTGTTTTGTTGGGTTGATTGACCTTGCCAGGCACCCTGTTTTCTGCGGACACGATGCAAGACGGCCACTAGCGGCTACATGCAATAACGGATAAATGGGCGGGAAGCTTTACCTTGCCAAGCGTAGGGGATTGATGGACCCCGCCAGCCATGTAGCGCGCAGGAGAGGCGTCAACTGCGACTCAATGCGGCCGCAAACCGGCGAATGCCGAACATTATTGTGATTCGAATTCGGTGAACGCGCGGTTCATGTTGGCGCGGTGCAGGCCTTCGTAGTTCTCCAGGTGCCTGAATTCAGGCAGGTCGGCGTAGCGGTCGAGCGTGGTGTCCATCGGTTCCATGTCCCTCGCCGCTGCACCCACCTTGCCGGCAAGGAAATCGTAGTAGTCGCCGGTCTCGCGCTGCGCCTGCGCCAGGTCGCACACCCGGCCATGGCCAGGGACGATGTGCGCAGGCTTGAGCGCGGCCATCGCATGAAACGCCTTCTGGCCGTTCTTCACACTGGACCAGGGCAATACACCCAGCAGGCGGTCCACAAAGACCAGATCGCCGCTGAACATCACGCCGCGCTTCGGCAGCCAGACCTGGGCGTCGCCCGGGAAATGGGCATCAGTGTAGGTCACCACCAGGGTTTCGCCGCCCAGTTTCAGCGTGGCCGAATCGCCAGCCAGCGTTTTGGGTGCGGGCAGCGGCTTCGTCCCCTGCATGCGCTCGCCGAGAAAGCGTTGCATTGCCTCCATGTGCTGCGCCGCGAATTCGGCCTGGGTGGCGGCGGTGCGGGCAAGCGCCATGACCTCGGCGCCCCTGCCGGCAAAATAATCGTTGCCCAGCCAGCGATGGTCCTGACTGCCCGTGTTGATGACCCAGCGCACCGGCTTGTCCGTCACTTTGCCAATGGCAGTGGCGATTTTCTCGGCGCCCAGGCGGCTGGCGCCGGCGTCGATGAGGATCACCCCGTCGGGGGTGACGATGAAGCCGAAGTTGGCGTTGAGGCCGTCGTTGTCTGCACTGCGCTGGCCCAGCGGACCAATCAGGGCGTAGACGTTGTCGACGACCTTTTCGGCGCGGGGCTGATAATCAGCGCGTGCGGTAAGGGTGACCAGACCCGCCACGGCGGCAAACAGAAGCAGTACGTAGCGTTTCAGCATGGTGTTCCCTTATCTGGAAGTCAGCGCCGCTTCGTACCAGCCCTTGCTGCGATTGACGATCTTCACCACCAGCAGCATCACCGGCACCTCGATCAGCACGCCCACCACGGTGGCCAGCGCCGCGCCCGACTGGAAGCCGAACAGCGCAATCGCTGCCGCCACCGCCAGTTCGAAGAAGTTGGACGCACCGATCAGCGCCGAGGGGCAGGCCACGCTGTGCTTCTCGCCCACCTTGCGATTGAGCCAGTAGGCCAGCGCCGAGTTGAAGAACACCTGGATCAGGATGGGCACGGCCAGGAGCGCGATGATCAGCGGCTGCGCGATGATCGCCTCGCCCTGGAAGGCGAACAGCAGCACCAGCGTCGCCAGCAGCGCCAGGATCGAGGCGTGGCCAAGCTGGGCCATCACCGCGTCGAACGCCGCCTGCCCGCGTTTCAGCAACAGCTTGCGCCAGACCTGCGCCAGGATCACCGGAATGACGATGTACAGCAACACCGAAGTGAAGAGCGTATCCCATGGCACCACGATCGCCGACAGCCCGAGCAGCAGGCCGACGATGGGCGCGAAGGCGACGATCATGATTGCGTCGTTCAGCGCCACCTGCGACAACGTGAAATACGGGTCGCCACCGGTGAGCCGGCTCCACACGAACACCATCGCGGTGCAGGGTGCCGCGGCCAGAAGAATCAGGCCGGCGACGTAGCTGTCGAGTTGTTCGGCCGGCAGATACGGCGCGAACCAGTGGCGGATGAACAGCCACGCCAGCAGTGCCATTGAAAACGGCTTCACCGCCCAGTTGACGAACAACGTGACGCCGATGCCCTTCCAGTGCGACTTCACCTGGTGCAGGGCGCCGAAGTCGATCTTCATCAGCATCGGGATGATCATCACCCAGATCAGCAGGCCGACCGGAAGGTTGACCTGCGCCACGTTCATGCTTCCGAGTGCCTGGAACGGCGCCGGCAGCAGCTGGCCCAGCAGCACGCCGGCGACGATGCACAGTGCCACCCACAGGGTGAGCCAGCGCTCGAACACGCTCATAGGCGCGCCGGCAGTGCGTTTGGCCGTCACTTCGCACTGTGCGCTCATCGAGCGAACTCCATCAAAGTTGGCGCGTTCATGTTGTCTTCCCGATAAGTTGTACCGCCTGATGTAGCTTGATCCTGTCCAGTGTGGCGAACGGCAGGCTGACGAACATGGAAACGCGTCGCTGCATCTGGCTCATCGCCTCGACGAAGGCATGGCGTTTGATGTCGTCGCTGCCTTCCACTGCGGCCGGATCAGGAATCCCCCAATGCGCGGTCATCGGCTGTCCCGACCACACCGGACAGACCTCGCCC
>DATCTE010000345.1:0-2811 GCA_036568085.1 Thiobacillus sp. | reverse complement strand
CTTACTCTTCGATCTTGGCCACGACACCCGCACCGACGGTACGGCCGCCTTCGCGGATGGCGAAACGCAGACCTTCGTCCATGGCGATCGGGGCAATCAGGGATACCTTGATGCTGACGTTGTCGCCAGGCATCACCATCTCGGTGCCCGCCGGCAACTCGATGCTGCCGGTGACGTCGGTGGTGCGGAAATAGAACTGCGGACGGTAGCCGTTGAAGAACGGGGTGTGACGACCGCCTTCGTCCTTGCTCAGCACGTAGATCTCGGCAGAGAACTTGGTGTGCGGCTTGATGGAGCCGGGCTTGGCCAGAACCTGGCCACGCTGGACTTCTTCACGCTTGGTGCCGCGCAGCAGGACGCCAACGTTGTCGCCTGCCTGACCCTGGTCGAGCAGCTTCCTGAACATCTCGACGCCGGTGCAGGTGGTCTTGAGGGTGGGGCTGATGCCGACGATCTCGATCTCTTCGCCGACCTTGATGATGCCGCGCTCGACACGACCGGTGACGACGGTGCCGCGACCGGAGATGGAGAAGACGTCTTCAACAGGCATCAGGAAGGGCTTGTCGATGGCACGCTCGGGCTCGGGGATGTAGGAGTCGAGGGCGTCGGCCAGCTTCATGATGCTGGGCTCGCCGATGTCGCTCTGGTCGCCTTCGAGGGCTTTCAGGGCGGAACCGATGATGATGGGGGTGTCGTCGCCCGGGAAGTCGTACTTGGACAGGAGCTCACGGATTTCCATTTCGACGAGCTCGAGCAGTTCGGCGTCGTCGACCATGTCGGCCTTGTTCATGTAGACGATGATGTAGGGCACGCCAACCTGACGGGCCAGCAGGATGTGCTCGCGGGTCTGGGGCATGGGGCCGTCGGCGGAGGACACGACGAGGACGGCGCCGTCCATCTGGGCGGCACCGGTAATCATGTTCTTGACGTAGTCGGCGTGGCCGGGGCAGTCGACGTGGGCGTAGTGACGCTTGGCGGTCTCGTACTCGACGTGGGCAGTGTTGATGGTGATACCGCGCGCCTTCTCTTCGGGCGAGGAATCAATCTCGTCATACTTCTTGGCAGCACCGCCAAACTTCTTCGACAGAATGGTGGTGATCGCCGCGGTCAAGGTGGTCTTGCCGTGGTCAACGTGTCCAATGGTGCCAACGTTTACGTGCGGCTTGGTCCGCTCGAATTTTTCCTTAGCCATTTCTCAGTACCCTATAAGATCAAAATTATTTCTTGGCGATGATCGCTTCAGCGACGCTTTTCGGCGCCTCGGAGTAGTGCTTGAACTCCATCGAGTAGGTCGCACGACCCTGCGACATGGAGCGCAGATCGGTGGAGTAGCCGAACATCTCGGCCAGCGGCACCTCTGCCTTGACCAGCTTGACCCCGGCGGCATCTTCCATGCCCTGGATGATGCCGCGACGGCGGTTGAGGTCGCCCATGACATCACCCATGTAGTCTTCAGGCGTCTCCACCTCGACTGCCATCATCGGCTCCAGCAACACGGGGCTCGCCTTGCGCATGCCGTCCTTGAACGCCAGAATCGCTGCCAGCTTGAACGCCAGTTCCGACGAGTCGACGTCATGGTAAGACCCGTCAAACAGGGTGACCTTCACGTCCACCACCGGGAAACCGGCCAGCACGCCGTTGTTCAGCGCCTCTTTCAGGCCCTTTTCGACCGCCGGGATAAATTCGCGCGGCACCGTGCCACCCTTGATGGCATCGATGAACTCAAAGCCCTTGCCCGCTTCGTTCGGCCCCATCTTGATCCAGACGTGACCGTATTGACCCTTACCACCCGACTGCTTGGCGTGCTTGCCTTCCTGCTCCACTTCCTTGCGGATCGCCTCACGGTACGCCACTTGCGGCGCACCGACGTTGGCTTCAACGCCGAACTCGCGCTTCATGCGATCCACCAGAATTTCGAGGTGCAGCTCGCCCATGCCCGAAATGATGGTCTGACCGGATTCTTCATCCGTGCGCACGCGGAACGACGGATCTTCCTGCGCCAGGCGGCCCAGTGCGATACCCATTTTTTCCTGGTCTGCCTTGGTTTTCGGCTCGACCGCGACGTGAATCACCGGCTCGGGGAACTCCATGCGCTCGAGCGTGATCGGGCTGGCCACATCACACAGCGTGTCACCCGTGGTCACATCCTTCAGGCCGACTGCCGCGGCGATGTCGCCTGCGCGCACTTCCTTGATTTCCTCGCGCTGGTTGGCGTGCATCTGCAGGATGCGGCCGATCCGCTCCTTGCGACCCTTGACCGGGTTGTAGATCGTGTCGCCCGAATTCACCACGCCGGAATAGACGCGGAAGAAAATCAGCTGACCCACATAGGGGTCGGTCGCAACCTTGAACGCCAACGCCGAGAATTTTTCCTCGTCTGACGCCTGGCGCTCGCCCTGCTCGCCGTTTTCGAGCTCGCCGGTAACCGGGGGAATGTCGGTCGGCGCAGGCATCAGCTCGATCACCTTGTCGAGCATGGCCTGAACACCCTTGTTCTTGAACGCGGTGCCACACATCATCGGCACGATTTCGCTGGCGATGGTACGCGCGCGCAGGCCGGCAATGATGTCAGCCTCGGAGAGATCGCCCTCTTCGAGGTACTTGTTCATCATCTCTTCGGACGATTCCGCGGCCGCCTCGACCATGGCCTCACGCCATTTCTTGCTGGTTTCCACAAGGTTGGCCGGAATGTCGCGCAGGTCGAACTTCATGCCCTGGCTGGCGTCATCCCAGTAAATCGCCTTCATCTTGACGAGGTCGACCACGCCCAGGAAGTTCTCTTCCGCGCCGATCGGGATCTGCAGCGGGATC
>DATCTE010000344.1:0-10016 GCA_036568085.1 Thiobacillus sp. | reverse complement strand
CGAAGGTCTCCTGCGGGTGGTCGTCGCGGAGGTCGTTGAACGGCGTCACCGGCGACAGCCGCACACCCACGCGTTCGTTGCCGATCTCCTGGCAGATCGCATCCAGCACTTCCAGCAGCAGGCGCGCGCGGTTTTCCTTGCTGCCGCCATAGGCATCGGTGCGCTGGTTGGTCGACGAACGCAGGAATTGGTCCAGCAGGTAGCCGTTGCCGGCATGCACTTCGACACCGTCGAACCCTGCATCCATCGCATTGCGCGCCGCCCGGGCGTAGGCGGCGACCAGCACGGGCAGTTCTTCGGTCCGCAGCGCGCGCGGCGTGACGAAATCCTTCATCGCCGCCCCGGGATAGACCTGCCCTGCGGGGCGGATCGCCGATGGCGCGACCGGCAGGGCGCCGCCCGGCTGCAGATCGGGATGCGAAATTCGTCCCACATGCCACAGCTGCAGCGCGATTTTGCCGCCGGCGCCATGCACCGCCTCGGTCACCTTTTTCCAGCCGGCGATCTGGTCGGGCGTATGGATGCCGGGCGTGCGCGGGTAGCCGTGGCCCTCCGCGCAGATCGGGGTGGCCTCGGTCAGAATCAGGCCGGCAGATGCACGTTGCCGGTAATATTCGGCGGCGAGCGGCGTCGGCACATTGCCGGCGCCGGCCCGGTTGCGCGTCAGCGACGACATCACCACCCGGTTGGAAAGTTCGATGACGCCGAAGCGGGTGGGCGAGAAAAGATCGGTCATATTGGCTATCCTTGGGTTTGCATCGTGCGGGCGCGGTTGAGCAAGCAGGCGACGCATGATGCGACCTCCAGCAGGCATGCGAGTTCCGGCTGATGGCGGAGTCCGCAGGCCGGAGCCAACACATGCCACGAATCCCGAACGATCACATCGCTTCCCCCATTTCAACCCGTCTGAAAGAATCTCCCATGCACAAACCATTCATCGTCATCCCCCTGCTGGCCACCCTGCTGCTTTCCGCCTGCACGACCAACGACCTGGGCGACGCGCGCGATCTGAACAAGACCCAGACCGGGGCAATCATCGGCACGGTGGGCGGCGCGGCGCTCGGCGCAATCATCAATCACAAGAATCGCGGCAAGGGCGCGCTGATCGGTGCGGTCGGCGGCGGCCTGACCGGCGCAGGAGTCGGCTACTACATGGACCAGCAGGCCCGGGATCTGCAGAAGCAGCTGCAGCCTGAAATCCAGCGCGGCGACATCAGCATCGAAAAACGTCCGGGCGACAACGCGCTGCTGGTCAGCATGACCGCCAGCACAGGCTTCGATACCAACTCCACCGTCCTGAAACCGGGCTACCTGCCGACGCTGAGCAAGATCGCTCACGTGCTGAACCAGTACGGCAAGACCACGGTGACCGTGATCGGCCACACCGACAGCGTGGGCACGCACGAATACAACCAGGCGCTGTCGGAACGGCGCGCGCAGTCAGTGCTGGATTACTTTGCCAGTCAGAACGTCAACCCGATCCGGCTGGAATCCTACGGCAGGGGCGAAACCGAGCCACGTGCGGACAACCGTACCGAGGCAGGCCGCCAGTTGAACCGCCGGGTCGAATTGTGGATTCTGCCGGTAGTCGCAAACTGATACGCGCAAGGGGTGCAACCATGATCGAGAATCGCGAATGCTTCGACCGCGCCCTGGCCCTGTTCGACGCGGCCAATGCGGAAGACCCCAACCTGGACGAAGGCCAACCAAAGGAACTGCTCTATGGCCGCCGCATGTCGGAGATGATCGGCCGCTTCGCGCCGGACGCCTCCGAAGCCGCGCAGCTGGCAGTGCGCGCCCAGCACATCCGGCGCTGGACGGTGCCGCGCAGCAGCTATCCGATGACCAAGGAAGGCTATCACGCGTGGCGCACCGGCCTGTATACCTTCCACGCCAATACGGCCGGAGAACTGATGCGCCAGGCCGGCTACGACGACGCAATGATCGAGCGGGTCAAGAAAGCGGTAGGAAAACGCGGCATCAAGGTCAATCCGGACTCGCAGCTGCTGGAGGACATTGCCAACCTCGTCTTCATCGAGCACTACATGCTGGCGTTTGCCCAGAGCAAGCCCGATTACGACGAGGCGAAGTGGCTGGAGATCATCCACCGCACCTGGGGCAAGATGTCGAAGAACGCGCAGGCCTTCGCTTTGTCCGGCAAGATCAGGCTGCCGGAGCCGCTGGTGCCGCTGATCACCAAGGCGATCAGTCAGTAAGCGGCGTGGGCGAGCCCTTCGTTATTCCGCCCATTCCTTCACCCAGCCCGCCGTTCCCTTCTGGATGAACTCGATCGGGTAACCGTCCGGGTCCTCGATGAAGGCGATCACCGTGCTGCCGTGCGACATCGGCCCGGCCGGGCGCAGCACCTTGCCGCCCTTGGCCGCGGCGGCGTCGCACGCGGCGTAGGCGTCGTCGACCTCGATCGCGATATGGCCGTAGCCGCTGCCCATCTCATACTTGTCGACGCCCCAGTTGTAGGTCAGTTCTAGCACGGCTGACCTGTCCTCGCTGTCGTAACCGACGAAGGCCAGGGTGAACTTGCCGCCGGGATAATCCTTGCGGCGCAGCAGCTGCATGCCGAGGACGTGGGTGTAGAAATCGATCGAGCGGTCGAGATCGCCGACGCGCAACATGGTATGAAGGATTCGCATGATGGTTACACCCGAAACAGGGAGTTACCCATTGTGCGCAACTCGGCGCGCCGCGCAAGTGCGTCGGGACACAGCGCGGCAACCTGCGCCCAGAAGCGCGGCGAATGGTCGAGGTGGACGAGATGCGCAAGCTCGTGCGCCGCGACGTAATCGATGAGCGTGAGCGGCGCCTGCACCAGGCGCCAGTTGAGGCGGATGTGACCGCGCCGGGTGCAGCTTCCCCACTGGGTTTGCGCGTCGGACAGGGCGAAGCGGCTGGGCCCGCGCCCCAGCCTGCGTGCGATGCGCGCAAGCCGCCAGGCCAGCAAACGTTCGGCGCGAGCAATCAACCAGTCGCGCACGAGTTCCCCGGTATCCGCATCCAGCGGTGCATACACACGCAAGGTGTTGCCGTGCCGGCGTATCTCGGGGAAGAGCGAGTGCCGGATATCGAGCCTCAGCCTGCGCCCCAGATAGTGCAGTTCGTTCGCGGCCGCCGATTCGGCCCGCTGCATGCCCGCCTGCAGGCGGGCCCAGGTACGATGCAGCCAGTCGTGCTGCTGCTGCACATAGCTTTCGATTTCGGCACGCGGGGTCCAGCTCGGGGCGTGGATACGCACTTCGCATGCAGTGACGGTCAAGCCTAGCGTACGGCGGCGGCGCGAGCGCCGCAACTGATAGGGAACGGCGGCGTCGCCGATCTGCAGGACGCCGCTATTGGCGTGCGGCAGCAGGGGGCAACCTCGCCATTTCGGTTTCGATCCAGGCCTCGACCGCGCGTGTGAGCTCGGCTGCGCTCTTGCCCGCGGTAGCAATCGCCGGCCCGATGCGCACCGTCACCGTGCCGGGACGCTTGATGAAGGCATTCTTCGGCCACACTTCGCCGGCATTGTGCGCCACCGGCACGATGGGCGCGCCGGTTTCCGCCGCGAGCCAGCCGCCGCCGATGCCGTACTTGCCCTTTTCACCCGGGGCGACGCGCGTGCCTTCAGGGAACACCAGCACCCAGAAACCCTGCGCCAGCTTCTGCCTGCCCTGGCTGACGATCTGCTTCAGCGCTTCGCGCCCGGCGCTGCGGTCGATGGCGATCGGAGAGAGCATGCGGAATGCCCAGCCGAAGAACGGCAGCTTCAGCAGCTCCTGCTTGATCACCGGCGAGATCGGCGGAAACAGGCAGAGGAAGGCCACGGTCTCCCACGCCGACTGGTGCTTGGCGAGGATGATGGCAGGCTGCGCAGGCAGGTTTTCCCTGCCTTCCACCACATAGCGGATACCCAGCACCCAACGCGCCAGCCAGATCACGGTGTGGTTGTAGCCGGTGATCAGCCGGTAGCGCACGTGCGCCGAAAACGGAAAGCTGAGGAACGCCACCAGACTGAAAAAGATCGTCAGCACGGTCTGCAGGACCGCGAATATCAGCGAGCGGACCAGACTCATGCCGCAGCCTTGAGCAGGTATTCGACGGCCTCGCTCAAATCGGCAAACACTGGCGTGTTCTCAGGCAAGCCGCCCGCCACCAGGGTTTTCTCGCCCTTGCCGGTTTTCACCAGCAGCGGGCGGGCGCCCACGTTGGCCGCCGCCACCAGGTCGCGCAGCGAATCACCCACGGCGGGGACATCGTGCAGGTCGTGGCCATAGCGCGCCGCAATTTCGTCGAACAGCCCCGGCTTGGGCTTGCGGCAGCCGCAGTTCATGTCGGCGGCATGCGGACAGTAGAACACCGCCTCGATGCGCCCGCCCGCCTGCGCCACCGCCTTGTGCATCTTGGCGTGGATGGCATTGAGCGTCGCCATCTCGAACAGCCCGCGCGCCAGCCCCGACTGGTTGGTCGCCACCACCACACGCCAGCCCTCACGCGTCAGCCGCGCAATCGCTTCCAGGCTGCCGGGAATGGGTTTCCATTCGTCGGGAGACTTGATGAACTGGTCGGAGTCGAAGTTGATGACGCCGTCGCGGTCGAGAATGATGAGCTTCATGAACGAAATATTACGCCGCCAGCCGCGACAAGTCCGCAACCCGGTTCATGGTCCGGTGCAACTGGTTCAGCAGCGCCAGGCGGTTGGCTTTGAGGGCGGGATCGTCGGCGTTGACCATGACGTGGTCGAAGAAGGCGTCGACCGGGGCCTTGAGGGCGGCGAGCGCCTGCAGCGACGCCGTGTAATCACCTGCGTCGAATGCGGCGTCGGCTTTGAACTGAACGTCATGTAAAGCAATAAATAGCTGGGTTTCAGCAGCTTCGACAAATTTTTCGTTATCAACTAACGTGCCGACTTCACCTTCGGCTTTCTTGAGAATGTTGCCGACGCGCTTGTTGGCGGCGGCAAGGGCGGGGGCTTCAGGCAAGCCGGCGAATGCGCGCACCGCCTCCAACTGCTTCGGCACCAGATGGATAAGCGTCGGGTTTTTGCTCAGCACCGCGTCGACCTCATTCGCGGAATAGCCCTGCTCCCGCATGGCCCCGCCGAGGCGATCAAAGATAAAGATTTCTACATCGGTGTGCGCATGACCCAGCCCCTTGGTGAAGGCGGCAAAAGCGATGTTGACCAGATCAAACAATCGCAATGGCAAGTTCTTCTCGATCAACATACGAATGACGCCCAGCGCATGTCTTCTCAAGGCAAACGGGTCCTTGTCGCCGGTCGGCGTTTCGCCAATGCCAAAGAGCCCCGCCAAAGTTTCCAGCTTGTCCGCCAGCGCGACGCACACCCCGACGTCGCTGCGCGGCAATTCGTCGCCGGCAAAGCGCGGTTTGTAATGATCCTCGATGGCGAAGGCGATGTCGTCCGGCAGGCCATCGTGCTGCGCGTAATAGCGCCCCATGGTGCCCTGCAGTTCGGGGAATTCGCCGACCATGTCGGTCAGCAGATCGGCCTTGGCCAGGAGCGCAGCCTGATCAGCTTTCAGCGCCAGCGCTTCGCCGCCGATCTGCTGGCCGATGGCGCGGGCTATCGCCTGTACCCGCGTCACCCGCTCGCCCTGGGTGCCGAGCTTGTTGTGGTACACCACCTTGGCAAGGCCTAGCACACGCGAGTCCAGCGCCTTCTTGCGATCCTGGTCGAAGAAGAACTTGGCATCGGCCAGACGCGGCCGCACCACGCGTTCGTTGCCGCCAATCACCGCAGACGCATCGTCGGGCGAAATATTCGAGACGATGAGGAACTGGTTGGTCAGCCTGCCCGCCGCGTCCAGCAGCGGGAAATATTTCTGGTTCGCCTTCATGGTGAGGATCAGGCATTCCTGTGGCACCTCGAGGAAGGCTTCCTCGAACTTTCCGACCAGCACATTGGGACGCTCGACCAGAGCGGTGACTTCGTCCAGCAGGGCATCGTCCTCGACCGGCTTCAGGCCCAGCGGCGCGGCGGCGGCCTGCAACTGGCGGACGATCTCGGCACGGCGCTCGGCGAAGCTGGCGATCACGGCGCCCTCATCCGCCATCTGCAGGGCATAGCAGTCGGCGTTGGTGAGCATGACCGGATCGACGCGCGCCTCGAAGCGATGCCCCCGAGTCATGCGGCCGGCCTCAAGGCCGAGCACGGAGACCGGCACGACGTCGGCGCCATGCAGCGCGACCAGCCCATGCACCGGACGCACGAAGTTGACCGTGTCCCAGCCATCGGCCAGTTGATAGGTCATCACCTTGGGGATCGGCAGCCTGGCCATCGCGGTTTCGAGCGCACGCTGCAAACCGTCGGCCAGCGTGGTGCCGGGGGCGATGCTGTCGTGAAACAGCGCTTCGTTCTTGCCTTCGCCTTCACGACGCAACTTGGTAATCGCAGACTCGTCGGCGCCCAGCGCGGCCAGGCGCTTCAACAGCGCGGGTGTCGCCTTGCCAGCCGCGTCGAGGCCGACGCTGACGGGCATCAGTTTGGTCGACACCGGTTTGTCCGCCGCGCATGCCAGCACGCCTGCGACATGCACACCGAGGCGGCGCGGCGAGGCGAAATTCGTGACCACGGCATTCACCTCGGCCAGCCCTTGCGCAACCAGGCTCTCGGCCAGGGTTGCAGCGAAGGCCTCGCCCAGCTTCTTCAGCGCCTTGGGCGGCAGTTCTTCGACGAAGAGCTCAACCAGTAGATTTTGAGCGCTCATGCTGCCGCCTTCTTTTCGAGTTGTGCGGTGACTTCATGCGCCCAGTCTCGTGGCGCCATCGGAAAGCCGAGCCGGGCGCGACTGTCGAGATAGCTCTTTGCCACACTGCGCGCGAGGTTGCGGATGCGGCCGATGTAGGCAGCGCGCTCGGTCACCGAGATCGCGCCGCGTGCGTCGAGCAGGTTGAAGGTATGCGCGGCTTTCAGCACCTGTTCGTAGGCCGGCAGCGCGAGCTGCGCCGCCATCAGTTCCTGCGCCTTCCGCTCGTACGCGGAAAAGGCGGTCAGCAGGAAGTCGACGTCGCTGTGCTCGAAGTTGTAGGTCGATTGCTCGACCTCGTTCTGGTGGTAGACATCGCGGTAGGTCAGCCCCTCGGTCCAGACGAGGTCGTACACGCTTTCGACGCCCTGCAGATACATGGCAAGGCGTTCCAGGCCGTAGGTGATTTCGCCGGTGATCGGCTTGCAGTCAATGCCGCCGACCTGCTGGAAGTAGGTGAACTGGGTGACTTCCATGCCGTTCAGCCACACTTCCCAGCCCAGGCCCCAGGCACCGAGGGTGGGATTTTCCCAGTCGTCCTCGACGAAGCGGACGTCGTTCTTCTTCAGGTCGAACCCGAGCGCTTCGAGCGAGCCGAGATACAACTCCAGGATGTCGGCCGGCGCCGGCTTCAGCACCACCTGAAACTGGTAATAATGTTGAAGCCGGTTGGGGTTGTCGCCGTAGCGGCCATCCTTGGGCCGGCGGCTGGGCTGCACGTAGGCCGCCTTCCACGGCTCGGGGCCGAGCGCGCGCAGGAAAGTCGCGGTGTGCGACGTGCCGGCGCCGACCTCCATGTCGTAAGGCTGCAGGAGCGCGCAGCCGCGCTCGCCCCAGTAACGTTGCAGGGTGAGGATGATGTCCTGAAAGGTGGGTTTCACGGCGAATAAACGGCTTTTCGGGAAAGCCGCATTTTAACGTGCTTAACCCGGGTTTCCAGGGATGTACCGAAAATCCGGGACGCGACTGCGTACCGCGCGGATCAGATACCCGCGTACCACTCGTAGCCCTGATCCTCCCAGTAGCCGCCCTTGCCGCCTGCGATGTGATCCAGTCGCTCGACGAGTTCGATCTGCATGACGTACTTGGCCATCTTGTAGCCCAGCTGGCGTTCGACGCGCACACGGATCGGTGCGCCGTTCTTGATCGGCAGCGGCGCGTCGTTCAGTTCGTAGGCGAGCAAGGTCTGCGCGTGCCAGGCATCGTCCATGTCGATGCTTTCGTAGTAACGCGTTCCCCGGTCGTCCATCGGATCCGCGCAATGGAACACCACGTAGCGTGCCGACGGGTGCGGCTGGACCTGTTCCAGCACGCGGCTCAATTGCACGCCTTTCCATTTGCCGATCGCGCTCCAGCCTTCCACGCAATCATGGCGGGTGATCTGGGTACGGCTGGGCATGGCCTTCAGCTCGCCGAGCGAATAGACGTGCGGCTGCTCCACCAGGCCGCCAACCTGCAATCGGTAATCGACAAAATGACGGGCTGCCAGGGCCTGGTAAGCCGGGTTATCCGGATTGTCGGTGCCGTTGCTGCGAAACCCCGGCGACAGATCGGCCTCGGTGAATTCCTGCGCCATGGCCTTGCGCGGCTGCAGCAGGCGTTGCGTGCCCAATGTCAGTTTTTCTGCACTGTCTAGAATTCTTGTGAACCACTCGCTGCGCGATAGCCGGTCGCATCCCGACAGCAACAGCGCGCTGCTGGCGGCCAGCGTACGCAACAAAAAGCGCCGGCGGCTGTTCTCCTGGCTACTCATGGGTGTGCTTTTCATCTGCAATCCTGTAGCGGCCCGATATCATCGACCGCAGGTTGTTCCAGAAACCGCTGACGATGACCTCGAACACGTGGATGAAAACGAACCCCACCAGCAGCCACGCCACGACAAAATGAATCGTGCGCGCCGACTGCCGGCCGCCTACCACATCGACCCAGCCCGGAAAAAGCGCATCCAGCCCCGGCGACATGGCCCATCCCATCAGAATCAGCAGGGGGAACAGTCCGAATATCACGCCGAGATACGCGAGTTTTTGCAGGATGTTGTAGCGCCGGGCGGCCTCGCCCTGCGCATGCCGCAGCAGCAGGTGATCCTTGATGGATTGCCCGATCGAACGCCAATCGGCCCGGGTCGGCATGAGATCGCGCACAAGATGGCGGCTGGCCAGCGTGTAGGTGAGGTAGGCGAAGCCATTGATGACCAGCACCCAGGCAAAAAAGAAATGCCAGCGCCGCGCCATCGCCAGCCATTGCTGGCTGGGGAGGGTGAGCCACGCAGGAAATCCGCGTTCAGTCGGCTGGCCGTCCATGCCGGCCGACAATCCCAGCATACCGGTGGTGTTGAACTCATGGCCGAAAATTCGGGTGACGCCAACGGGATTCCCCCGGGCATCCATGCGGGCGTCCATTTGCAGAATCGGCGGACGGCCGTTGTAGGAGGATTTTCCCCAGTACAGCGCAGGATGCGCGTTGAAAATCTGCAGCCCGCTCATCAGCAGCAGTGCAAACGCGAGCACGTTGATCCAGTGCATGAGGCGGACGGGCCACGTGTGCCGCCGGTACCCGCCCGCCTGGGCACGTGTTACAGCCGCATCGTATGGTGGCATAGTGCCTCCCCTGCCTAGGGTGAGCCGACTTGGTAACTTCTACACCTTAGGTGACACCTCGACAAAACCCAAGTTCAACGGAACGTGCCTCGCGTCGCCCTAGGCATCCGCTGCCTCCAGCGATTCGATCTGCTCAGACAGTTCCAGCCACCGCTCTTCCTCGCGCGCCAGTTCCTCGTTGACATGCTGGAGTTGATTGCCGACCTTGGTGATGTCCTCGACCGACAAGGTCCCGGCCAATCGCGTTTCGAGCGCAGCCTTTTCCGCGTGCAGTGCGGCCAGGCTTTTGTCGAGTTTCTCCAGTGACTGCTTGAGCGGTTTGAGCTTGCCGCTCGGCACCACACGCTTGGCAACCACGGGCGCGGGGGCCGGTTTGGGTGGCTCCGCTGCCTTGCCCGCCTCTTTCAGGCTTTCGCGCAGGCGCTTGCCCTCGTCCAGCAGATAGCGCTGGTAGTCGTCCAGGTCGCCGTCGAACGGCTCGACCCCGCCACGCGTGACCAGCCAGAACTCGTCGCACACCGCACGCAAGAGGGCGCGGTCGTGGCTGACCAACATGACGGTGCCTTCGAATTCGTTCAGCGCCATCGCCAGCGCCTCGCGCGTGGCCAGATCGAGGTGGTTGGTCGGCTCATCCAGCAGCAGCAGGTTGGGCCGTTGCCAC
>DATCTE010000343.1:0-3260 GCA_036568085.1 Thiobacillus sp. | reverse complement strand
CGATGCGCGGGGGCAGGGACGCGGTGGTGATCGATTCCGCCACCGTCGCGCTGAGGAAGGACATGCGTTCAAAGCCCAGCCTGGTCGCCAGTTCGTGCGACCTTACCACCAGTTCGTCGCGTGTTTCGATGCCGAAGATGTGCGCGCCGGGGCGCTCCTTCAGGAACAGGTCGTACAGGATGAACCCCAGATACGACTTGCCGGCGCCATGGTCGGCCAGCGTCAGCGTGTCCTGCCGGCCCAACACCTCGTCCAGCAGCGGCTCGATGAAGTTGCACAGGTGATAGACCTGCTTCAGCTTGCGGCGGCTGTCCTGGTTGAGCTTGCCATCGCGCGTCAGGATATGCAGTTCCTTCAGCAGCTCGACCGACTGGCCGGGACGCAGCACTTCGGCCAGCGGGTCGGTAAAGGTGGTTTTGGTTTTCGGCTTCATGCGTCGCTGAGCAGGCGCACTTCGCGCTGCGGGAAGGGAATCTGGATGCCGCGTTCGCGGAAGGTTTCCAGCACCGCCTGGGTGATGTCGCCCGAGGTGGCGTAGAAATCGGTTACCGGCGTCCAGGGGCGGATCGCGATCTGCACGCTGGAATCGGCCAGCGCCAGCACGCGGATGAAGGGTTCCGGCTCCGGCAGGATCCTGGGATGCGCGGCGAGTAGGTCGTGGATCGCTGCCAGCGCCTGCTTGATGTCGGTGTCGTAGGCGACATTGACGACCACGTCGAGCTGGCGCAGGGTGCCGAAGTTGTGCAGGATTTCGCCGACGATCTTGCGGTTGGGAATGACGATGCGTGAGCGGTCGGGATGGCTCAGCACGGTGTTGAACAGTTTGATCTCCTCGACCGTGCCTTCCACGTCGACGATGGCAATGTATTCGCCCACCTTGAACGGTCGGGTGAAGATGATCGTCAGGCCGGCCGCCAGGTTGCCCAGCACCCCCTGCATCGCCAGCGCGATGCCGGCGCCCGCCACGCCCAGCCCGGCGATCAGCGGCAGCAGCTGCACCCCCAGGTTCTGCAGCGCCATGATGAGGAACAGCCCCAGCACCAGGATGCGCACGATGCGCACCAGCAACAGGCGCAGGGTTTCGTCGAGCCCGATTTTTTCCAGCATCGAGTCGGCGAGCCTGCCCACCCAGCGCCCGACGTAATAGCCCGCCGCCAGGATCAGCAGCGCCACGATTACCTTGGGGCCGAACTGGATGGCGAGGTCGATCGCGGTCTGCTGGGCGTGTTCCAGCGTGTTCAGTTGTTCGTTCATGGGCGGGGAGGGGCAGAGGGATGGCCGAAGAGTATCAAAACCCTTGTCCGGACAGAACCGGTAGGGAGTTATCCCGCAGCGCTGTTTCCGGGATAATGCCGACTTGCTGAAAGGGTTTTAGCCGTGTCCGTCGTCAATATCTCCTGCTACAAATTCGTCACCCTCACCGATCGCGAGGCCTTGAAGGCCGATCTCAGCGCGCGCTGTCTGGAACTGAACCTCAAGGGCACCATCCTGCTGGCGCCCGAAGGAATCAACGTATTCCTGGCCGGCTCGCGCGCGGCGATCGATGCCATCGTGACCCACCTGCGCGCCGATCCGCGCTTCGGCGATCTCGCGCCCAAGGAAAGCCTGTCGGCCGAGCCGCCGTTCAAGAGGATGCGGGTGCGGCTGAAGAAGGAAATCATCACCATGAAGCACCCCCTGATCCGCCCGGAGGGAGGTCGCGCGCCGTCGGTGCCGGCGGCCTTGTTGAAGCAGTGGCTGGATCGCGGGGTGGACGACGAAGGCCGCCCGGTGGTGATGCTCGACACCCGCAACGATTATGAAGTCGCAGCCGGCACCTTCGAGAACGCAGTTGACTACGACATCGGCATCTTCAGCGAATTCCCGCCGCGATTGGCCGAACACCTGGGCGACTATGCCGGCAAGACCGTGGTGTCCTTCTGCACCGGTGGCATCCGCTGCGAAAAGGCTGCCATCCACATGAAGGAAATCGGTATCGAGCGGGTATACCAGCTCGAGGGCGGCATTCTCAAGTATTTTGAAGAGGTCGGCGGCGCGCATTACCGTGGCGACTGTTTCGTGTTCGATGGGCGCGAGGCGGTGAGTGCGGATTTGCAGCCGGCGGCGGGGCGAGTGCATCGCTGAGCAGGACTGCAAGGAATCTCGTATCGGTGCGTGGGCGGCAAGGACTCCGGGGGCGCCCGCGACTCAAATACCCCTCTCAAGTTTTCGTCTCAGGTTCCGAAAAGAAGCAAAGGCGTAGAGCCGTGTGAGTTACACCCGTACTCACGGGAAGCTGGCCGCAGGAAATCCGGATGCGCCTGTCGATATACCCTTCGCTTCTATCACCAAGGAGACCTGAATGATCCCCACCCCTTCCCGCTGGTTATGCATGCTGAGCCTGGGCGCCGTGTGCTGCCTGCCTGCGCTGTCCTACGCCGCCAAATACGAGATCGGAATCTTCGCCGGCAGCGCCAGCAAGGACTACCAATCCGAACTCAAGAGAATGTACAAACCCCTGGCCGCGTATATCGCCAAGGAAAGCGGTTCCCAGGTCCGGGTGGAAATCAGCCAGAGCTTCAATAACATGGCAAACCACCTCGACTCGGGCCGTTACGCCATCCTCCTCGCGCCGACCCACATCACGGCTGCGGCCATCGACGAAGGGTACGAGCCGGTGGCCAAATGGAACAAGCCGCTTTTCGGGATGTATGTCGTGGCCGCGGACAAGCCCTACAAGCAGCTTGCCGATCTCAGGGGGGCTCGGGTGGGGGTTTCGTCACGCGAAACCGCGATCGGTGGATTGTGTGTCAGCGCGCTCAACAAGGCAGGCATCCGGGCCGACAAGGATCTGGGGTATGTTTATGAGGGCAAGTATCAGGATGTCATGGCCAATTTGCTGACAACGGGTCAACTCGATGCCATCTGCACGGGCCCTGCGCCCTGGAAAGAGATGAATGAAAAGGCGCCCGGGAAATACAGGATTCTGGCTCAAACCGCGCCCATTCCGGGTTTTGCGCTGAGCATCGACGGGAAGCTGAGCCAGCGGGAAAAGGAAAAACTGACGCATATTCTCGTCGGAATGGGAAAGACGACTGCGGGGAAAGAGGCCCTCGCAGCGATCAAGGGGAGCGCCGGCGGCGCGACCGACACCCTGCCGACAACCGGTAAAGAGTATTTCTCGGCCAAGCGCCTGCTGGAAGAAACCAAGCGCGAATACGCTGCGCAGATTCCCGAATAAGCGATCCCAAGACCTGCCGTGGCTGGCCACAGCAGGTCCG
>DATCTE010000342.1:0-6720 GCA_036568085.1 Thiobacillus sp. | reverse complement strand
CACGCACGAGTAGCATTCCCAGCAGAAATTGGGTTCGACGTTGAACGCCCGCCGGTAGACCGGATCGATGTGCATGATGTCGGACGGGCAGATGTCCACGCACTGTCCGCAGCCGTCGCACCGCCCCATGTAAACGAAGGTCGGCATGGCGATTCCTCAAATCTGGTGGCGGCGTGCCGCCGCCGGAAGGTCGGAGGAACCGTCTTCCTGCTGCACCCGCCGCTCGAAAGCCATTGCCGGCTTGTAGAACATGTGGGCGAACTTGGACCAGGGGACGGACACGAAGAGCAGCGTCGTGAAGAACAGGTAGATGCCGAAAAACAGCCGGGTCGCCGTCATGTTCTGCGCCGTCGCCATGACCTCGAATACGAGTGCGAACGTCACGCTCGCGAGCAGAGAGACGATGAACAGGTCGGCGCGCACCAGGCGCCAGCGCGGATGGCCATCGTGCGCGACGTTCACCCTGAGAAAGAAGAAGAACCAGTAGCCACCGATGAGCACCATCATGGCGCCCAGGTTCCACAGGGCAGGCAGGACCGCCGGAGTGTTCGGATCCGCCGGATAGGCAAATACCAGTACGATGGTCGTGAGCAGATAGAGCACGAAGCCATAGAACATCAGCACATGCGAAAGCCTTCGGCTCGGGTTGCAGAACTCGCCGAAAGTCGCCACGTCGTGGGCGAGGGTCCGGACCGCGATGAACGCCATGTCCGCGCCGTTGAGCTTGCGCGTTGCGGCCGCTCTGGACTGTTTCCTTTCCTGCAGAAAGAACTGCGCACTGCGCTTGTGATACATGTCGAATGCCGTCCCGGCGACGACTGCCAGGACCATCAGGACGACATAGGCCTGCATGAAGAGCGGAGGCAGAAAGTCTGCCACCGGGACGAACGGATTGTCAGTGAACATCATCACCTCCAATGCCTGCCAGCGTTCCCTCCATGGGAGGGTAACGCCTTGTCATGCGGGCGAAGGCTGCGTTTCGAGGATAGCGATGACCGCCAGTAACACTGGCCATACGCCGTAAACGCGGAATATCTAGTTCACGCTAGCACGTATGGTGGCCATGTCAATTTTGATGGCACTCACGAACGGGTGACGGTATCAGCTGAACACAGTGTTGACCCAATGCCCGATCGCGATGCTTGCCAGGATTACCCCAGAAGCCACCACCACATGCTTCACAATCTCAAGTGGGGGGTTCACCTTGCGTTCGCGCGCCACCAGATACGTCAGGGCGGCAAGGAGCAACAACCCCCAGGCAATGGCCACTTTGCCGGCATCCGCCAAGGGGAACAACCCGACGAGGACCACGAAACTGATGCATAACAAAAGCCGCGCAAGAAAGTTCGTGATGGTTCCGGTGAACGCTTCCTTCTGATCGAGCTGTTCCGATTCCTGGAAGATGTGGATGCTGAGGGCATCGGTAAGATTGTCGGCGAGTGCGGCGATGAGAAGGGCGCTTACGATAACGGGCTTCGTCGCGTTCGCAGCACTGAGGCCACTAATCAAGGCCGTGCTTGTGACGATCGCAGCGGTTCCGCCATAACTGATTCTGCTCGTCCTGAACACTTCAACCGCCTCCTGTGAACTGGAGATGCTGCGGAGCCTTGACTCAACCGCATCGAAGCCTGTCTTTCAGGTTGTCATTGTAGATGGCCTATCTGACAGACTGCGGCCGCCCATACGGTTGGCCTTGCTTCATCCTGGAATTGAACTAAACAGCACCTATGAGGTCCTATTTTAAATTTCAGGAGTACCCATGTTGCGCATCGCCAAACTCACAGATTACGCGACCGTGTTGATGGTGCGGCTGGCGCGCGAGCCGGCGCGGTGTTTCAGTGCGGCGCAACTGGCCGACGAGTTGAGGCTGCCCCTGCCGACCGTGGCCAAGCTGCTGAAACGCCTGCTGCAGTCGGGCCTGCTGACCAGTGTGCGGGGTGCCGGGGGCGGTTACACCCTTGCCCATGCACCGCATGCGATCGCTGTGGCCGATGTGGTGAATGCGATCGAAGGCCCGGTGGCGCTGACGGAATGCTCGCTTGGCAAGGGCAACTGTTCGCTGGAGAAAGATTGTGCGACGCGCGCCAACTGGCAGCTCATCAGCCGCGCCGTAAGGGTGGCACTGGAAGCCGTCAGCCTGGCCGACATGGCCCTGCCCCGGATGCAGACGATCCGGATGCCTGGTCTGAAGGAGAAAACCCCATGAGACATGCCGAAGTTCGCCGTCCTGATGAACGCAATCCCGAGTTGCGTAGCCGCGTCGCGGACGAATACCGCTGGGGCTTCGTCACCGACATCGAACAGGAGACGGTGCCCAAGGGGCTGAGCGAAGCCGTCATCCGTCTCATCTCTGCCAAGAAGAACGAACCCGAATTCATGCTGGAATGGCGGCTGCAGGCCTATCGCCACTGGCTGACAATGCGCGAGCCGGCCTGGTCGTCGGTACACCACCCGCCGATCGACTACCAGGCCATCCACTACTACGCCGCGCCGAAGACGCGCACGCAGCCGAAGGATCTGTCCGAGGTCGACCCGGAACTGCTGCGCACCTACGAGAAACTCGGCATTCCCCTGCAGGAACGCGAGGCGCTGGCCGGCGTTGCGGTGGACGCGGTGTTCGATTCGGTTTCGGTCGCCACCACCTTCAAGGACAAGCTGGAGAGCCTGGGCATCATTTTCTGCTCGTTCTCCGAAGCGGTGCAGAAGCATCCCGATCTGGTGCGGCAATACCTCGGCTCGGTCGTGCCCACCACCGACAATTATTTCGCCACGCTCAACTCGGCGGTGTTCACCGACGGCTCCTTCGTCTACGTGCCGAAAGGCGTACGCTGCCCGATGGAGCTGTCGACCTATTTCCGCATCAACGCGAAGAACAGCGGCCAGTTTGAGCGCACCCTCATCATCGCCGATGAGGGGGCCTATGTGAGCTATCTGGAAGGCTGTACTGCGCCGATGCGCGACGAGAACCAGTTGCATGCGGCTGTGGTCGAACTGGTGGCGCTCAAGGACGCCCGCATCAAGTATTCCACTGTGCAGAACTGGTATCCCGGCGACCGGGAGGGGCGTGGCGGAATCTACAACTTCGTGACCAAACGCGGCGACTGCCGTGGCGACCGCGCGCACATTTCCTGGACCCAGGTCGAGACCGGCTCGGCCATCACCTGGAAATATCCGAGCTGCATCCTGCGCGGCGACGATAGCGTCGGCGAGTTCTATTCGGTGGCGCTGACCAACCACCACCAGCAGGCCGACACCGGCACCAAGATGATCCACATCGGCCGCAACAGTCGCAGCACCATCGTCTCCAAGGGAATTTCCGCGGGCTTCGGCAGCAACGCCTACCGCGGGCTGGTGAAAGTGCTGCCGACGGCGGCGAACGCGCGCAACCACACCCAGTGCGACTCGCTGCTGATGAGCGACCGTTGCGCCGCCCACACCTTCCCCTACATCGAGGTGAAGAACCCCACCGCCACCGTGGAGCACGAGGCCACCACCAGCAAGATCGGCGACGATCAGCTGTTCTATCTGCGCAGCCGCGGTCTCTCCGAGGAAGACGCGGTGAATCTGATCGTCAACGGCTTCTGCAAGGACGTGTTCAAGGAGCTGCCGATGGAGTTCGCGGTGGAAGCGCAGAAGCTGCTCGCCGTGAGCCTCGAAGGCGCCATCGGCTAAGGAGAATGTCATGCTGAAAATCCGCAATCTGCACGTGTCCATCGGTGACAGCCCCATCCTCGCCGGCATCGATCTCGACGTGAAAGCGGGTGAGGTGCACGCCATCATGGGTCCCAACGGATCCGGCAAAAGCACGCTTGCCCAGGTACTGGCTGGACGCGAGGGCTACACGGTGACGGCGGGCAGCGTACGCTATCTGGAGCAGGATCTGCTGGCGCTGGAGCCGGAGCAGCGCGCCCGCGCCGGCGTGTTCCTCGCCTTCCAGTATCCGCTGGAAATTCCCGGCGTCGCCAATGTGCAATTGCTGCGCACTGCGCTCAACAGCGTGCGGCGGCAGCGCGGCGAATCCGAACTCGACGCGATGGATTTTCTCGATGTGGTAAAGGGAAAGCTGGCGCTGCTCGGCATGGACGAAAGCTTCCTCTACCGGGCGGTCAACGAAGGCTTCTCCGGCGGCGAGAAGAAGCGCAACGAAATCCTGCAGATGGCGGTGCTTGAGCCCCACCTCGCCATCCTCGACGAAACCGACTCCGGGCTCGACATCGATGCCCTGAAGACCGTGGCCAATGGGGTGAATGCCCTGAAGAGCCCGGAGCGCGCGATCATCCTGGTCACCCACTATCAGCGCCTGCTCAACTACATCGTCCCCGACCAGGTGCACGTGCTGGCGGGCGGGCGCATCGTGCGATCCGGCGACGCCAGCCTGGCGCTGGAACTGGAAGACAAGGGCTATGCCTGGCTGCTGCCCGAAGCAGGAACGCTGGAAGCGCAGGAGGAGAGGCGGCCATGAACACGCAGACTGCCAGCCGCTACCGGCAGGCCCTGGACACCATCAGCGCCTCGGTCGACCAGGTCGGCGTACGCCACCAGGCGCTGGAGCGCTTTCTCGCGAACGGGCTGCCGAGCCCCCGCGAGGAGGACTGGAAATACACTGCGCTCGACGCGCTGGAACGGGCCGAATGGCACGTCCCCGAGCATGCCCCGGAAGCGATGGCGACCGAGGCCTATCCTGGCGCAGTCATGACGTTTGGTAATGGCCGTCTGACGCAAGGCAGCCCGCAGGCGGCCCACGCGCACAGTCTCGCCGCCCATGCCGACGACGCACGGGTGCGGCAGACCCTGGGTACCCTTGCCAGCAACGCGGCGCTGGTCCAGGTCAACAGCGCACTGTGGCAGGACGGGCTGTTGCTCCATGTTCCATCCGGGCAGCACGCGTCGCCGCTGTTCGTGGTCCACCACGCCAGCGAGGCAAATGCCATGCTGCACGTACGCAACCTTATCGTGCTGGAAGCGGGTGCCGAAGCGCTGCTGGTGGAGCACTACCACAGCATGCCCGGCCTCCCCTACTGGCACAATTTCGTCACCGAGATCGTGCTGGGCGAAGGCGCGCGGCTGACCCACCTCAGGCTGACCGAGGAAAGCGCGGCCGCCACCCACACCGGTCTGGCCGTGGTGCAACAGGCGCGCGACAGTCACTACCATGCCCTGTCGGTCACCGTCGGCGGGCGCCTGGTGCGCCACGACACCTGGGTGAACCTGAACGAAAGCGGTGCCGAGTGCCAGCTCGACGGCCTCTTCATTGCCGACGCACAGCGCCACATCGACCAGCATCTGCATGTCGAACATGCCGCGCCGCATACAACCAGCCGTCAGACCTGGCGCGGCATCGTCGCCGGACGCGGGCGCGGCATTTTCGATGCGCGTGTCGTGGTGCAGCCCGGCGCGCAAAAAGCCGACGCCCAGCAATCCAGCCGCAATCTGCTGCTGTCGCCGCATGCCGAAATCGACGTCAAGCCGCAACTGGAAATCTATGCCGACGACGTCAAATGCGGCCACGGCGCGACCGTGGGCCAGCTAGACGAAGCGCAGGTGTTCTATCTGCGCAGCCGCGGCATCGATGCCGATGCTGCGCGCGCGCTGCTGTTGCGCGGGTTTGCCGAAGAGGCGCTGGGAATGCTGAAGGACACCGGGCTGGCCGGCTGGCTGGAGCCGCATCTGGCCGCCGCATTGCCGGTGCTGAACAGGGAGCCGACAGCATGAATGACGATCTGCGCGCCCTCTACGAAGAGGTCATCCTCGAACACAACCGCCATCCGCGGCATTACCCCAAGAATCCGCGTGGCAGCACGCACCATGCACGCGGCTTCAATCCGCTGTGCAATGACGAGATTCAGGTCCACCTGAAAGTGGTGGATGACACGATTCAGGACATCGGTTTCGAAGGTGCCGGTTGTGCCATCTGCATGGCCTCCGCCTCGATGATGGCCGAAGCGGTCTACGGAAAGACGGTGGATGAAACCAAGATGCTGTTTCATCGGGTGCACCACATGCTGGCAGAGAACGGTCCGGCGGAAGGGGTGGGCAAGCTGCGCGTGCTGGAAGGCGTGCACGCGTTTCCGATGCGGGTGAAATGCGCGACGCTGCCCTGGCATACCCTGCAGGCTGCGCTCGAACAGCATACCGAAACGGTGTGCACCGAAGGGCCCTCGCCGTTCTGCCAGCAACCTTCGCAGCCCTCGCCGCCGCCATGATCAACCTCGCCCGCCTGGTCTCCGAGAAGCATGCCGAACAAGGCCTGAAGCGGCAGGTCATCGCCGCGCTGAGCACTCTTTACGATCCGGAACTGCCGGTCAATATCTACGACCTCGGGCTGATCTACGGCCTCGACATCGATGCCGACGGCCGCGTCGACATCCGCATGACCCTTACCGCCCCCGGCTGTCCGGTGGCGCAGACCTTTCCCACGCTGGTCGAGCAGACGGTGGCGGAAGTCAAAGGCGTGACCCGCGCCCACGTCGAAATCGTCTGGGATCCCCCCTGGGACCAGAGCCGCATGACCGAGGCGGCGCGGCTGCAACTCGGGCTGGTCTGATGACTGGATGGATCAAGGTCGCCAGCGTCGAAGAGCTGGCGCCGGGCAGCCGCCGCGTGGTGGATGTCGACGGTGTTGCCGTGGCAGTTTTCAACCTGGGCGGCGACTATTGCGCGATCGAGGACACCTGCACCCACGACGGCGGCGAACTGGCAAGCGGCGAACTCCAGGGCGAG
>DATCTE010000341.1:0-3219 GCA_036568085.1 Thiobacillus sp. | reverse complement strand
AGGATTCCAGCCAGCAGCCATGCAGCGGGCAGCTCAGCATCAGGGGCAGCTTCCACGCGAGCAGTACGGCTTGGTTCTCCGGATCGCTCAGGCAGAGCGGACAGGCGCGGTTTATCGGCTGGCTGGGCAGCCAGGCACGCCAGCTCGTGATGGATCGCGTCTTACGGCGGAGTCTTGGCAGCAACACCGAGAGCTGAAACGCATAGGTTTCCAAGGCGTCTGGAATCTGGTCATCAAGGCTGTCCAGTAGCCAAGGCACCCATCCGGCGAAACTCATACAGCGCAGCCGGTCCAGCTCGATGCCGCTCCGCTGGGAAAGCAACGCCAGCAGCGAGAGTGGTGGCGCGGTGTCCAGGTCATCGACCTGGCCGTGACCAAGATCGTGCTCCAGCAGGTCGGGCTCCTCCATGTGATAGCAAAGGGCCACGCGGTTGAGCCATGAGGACAGCGCCTCGCCTTCTTTCGGGGCGGGATGCAGCGGCCAGCGCGGCGCAGGCTTCACATCAGTTCCCGCTCGAATTGCCGCCGCCGCTCGCTGGGTCCGGTGTAAACGGCCATGCTGAGTGTGCGATGGTTGATCGCTTCCTCGCCGCTCTCCACGGCGACGATGGCCGCCGCCATCAGCAAGTGCGCCAGTTCCCCTATGGTGCCCTCGCTGCGTGTGAGCAGGTAGCGAGCCATGTCCAGCGTGGCAATTGGGGAAGGCCGGCGCAGCGGGAGCGAAGCGGCGAAGCTGGCCAGCAGTGAGCAGCAATCGTCGTTGGCCTCCCATACCGGCAGCATCATCGGCTCGAAGCGATTTTCCAACTGGTCATCGGAGCGGATGGCTAGGTAGGCGTCGCGCGTGCCTACCCCAACCAACGGGATGCGCAGTTCGTTGCCGAGGAAGCGCAGCAGGTTGAGGAATTCCCGGCGGTTGACGCTGTTGCCGGCCAGCACGTTGTGCAGCTCGTCGATCACCAGCATGCGCACGCCGACCTTGCGCAGCAGTGCCAGAGCCAGTTGCTCCATTTCCGGCAACCGTGGGCGTGGGCGCAGCGGCGCGCCCATCGCGGCGAGCAGCGCGACGTAGAAGCGGATCACGGACGGCTCGGACGGCATCTGCACGACCAACACCGGGATGTGCTCCTGGTCGGCGTCGGAGCTGGCCGGGTGGGTGCGGCGGAACTTCTCGACGATCATCGACTTGCCATTGTTGGTCGGGCCAACCAGCAGCAGGTTGGGCATGCGTTGCTTGTTTGGCCACGCATAAAGGGCTTCCAGCCGGTTCAGCGCCTCGACTGCGCGCGGATAGCCGATCCAGCGGTCGGCGCGAAGGCGCTGGATGCGCTCGTCCGCCGGAAGACGGGCCAAGCCCTGGGCCGCCGGCAGCAGGTGGGACAGGTCGATGATGGGATATTCGTCCACGGCTACCACTCCTCAATCTGGTCGAACGGTTTGGCGGGTGGCAAGTTGTCTGCCTGCGGGTCGGCAATATCCGTATCCGGCGGAACGGGCTTGTCCGGCCGAGCTGATGTCTTGAGGTGCTGGCGGCGATCCGCGTCACGCCGCGCCTTGCGTGTGGCCTTCTGCGCGCTGGTCACAATCTCACGCATCTGGCCGATCATGCGGAACAGCGCCGACTCATCCACCTGTTCGCGCCCTTGCTGCCGCAGTTTCGCCAGCGCCTGCCGTTGTTCCCAGAGGGTGACAGCCGGATGCGACAAGGTACGGTAGGGAATTTCCAGGTAATGCTGTCCCTCCGGTTCCAGGACCCAGATACGGCTGATGTCGCGCGGATCGCGCCGGATCAGAAAGGACGGCCAGCGTTCACGCCGCGCAATCCACGGCTTGAGCGCATCGGCGTAGTAGTGGATGTGGTCGATGACAAAGCCGGTGCGGGTCAGCGTGCGCCGGAGGATCGGCAGAAAATCGACCAGGAACGAAGTAGCGCGTGTGACGACGGCCGGTACGCCGACACGCGCCACGGCCTCGGCCCAGCGCGCGGCCGGCGGTTGGAGCAGGCCGTTGTGCACCGAACCGTGGTAGGTGCCGACCGCCAATGTGAGCCAGCGCTCTAGCTCGCGCAGCGTCAGGGCGGCCTTGTTTTCGGAATCGTAGTCGCCGCGCTGGTCAGGGTTGGAGAAGGTCGTTCCCGGCAGTTCGTCGTGAATCATCTGCATCGCCGTGCCGATGATCCGTTCCACGATGCCGCCATAGTGCGGCTGTCCCAGCGGGCGATAGTCCAGCCGGATGCCATGCTGCTCGCAACCCCGGCGCAGGGCCTCGCTCTTGAACTCGGCCGCGTTGTCTAGGTAGAGCAGCAAGGGCTTGCCGCTCATCTGCCAATCCATTTCCACGTTCAGTCCTTCCAGCCAAGGGCGCTTGTCGCAGGCGACATGCACGAGGCACAGGCCAACCGAAACGGCAGACGGCGCTTCCAGCGTGACGACCATGCCGAGCACGCAGCGGGTGAACACGTCGATGGCGAGGGTCAGGTACGGGCGGCCAATAGGTTGCCGGTCGCGGTCATCGACCACGATCAGGTCGATGACCGTATGGTCTATCTGCACCTGCTCCAGCGGCGCGGTCACGGCAGGAGGCTCGCCGCCCACACCTTGTAGGTCACGAGCGGCATCCTGGCCTTCCCGCCGGCGGATGACCTTGCGCGGGTCAAGGCTAGCGATCCGTAAGGCCACGGTATTGCGCGCCGGCACTCGCAGTTTTTGAGCCTTGCACACCTGAGTGACTTCGCGGTGAAAGGCCGCTAGGCTGCGCTTCTGCTTGGTCAGGAACCGCTTTTGCAGTAGCTCGTGGATGACGCGCTCGACCGGTTCCGGCAAGCGCCCCTTACCTTTACCTCCACCGGACTGGCCGGGCACCAGATCCGTCACGAGGCCGCTGCCTTGCCGGGCACGCCGGATCAGAACGTATACCTGGCGCCGAGACAAGCCCAGCGCCTGAGCCGCCATATCGGCCGCTTCGTGCCCGACCGTCTCCGACTGCGCCAACGGACTGATGATCTCCGCACGACGGCGCGCACGCTCCCAAGCCTCATCAGGCAGAGTGGCCACGCCTTGTTCTGGAATCCGTGGGGTGTCCGTCGCCATGCTCACCTCGCTTTGGTGCACACGAGTATTGAGCATAGTCGAGATTGGTGCAGATCACTTCTGATATTGAACTGTCAGGAGCTGGCTGCACAACAGCCATTACGCCCAATCAACTGGTGCAGTCGTCTTC
>DATCTE010000340.1:0-6383 GCA_036568085.1 Thiobacillus sp. | reverse complement strand
CTGAATCACAGAAAGGACTACCGATGCGCAACCAAGACGACATTCCTCCCATCAGCACGCCCGAATCCACCGGGAAGGCGGTCAAACAGGCCGGGAAAACACCGCGTGGCCAGAAGCGTCCGCGCCCCGCGAAGAGTGGCGACATTTCCCCCGTACTCGATGCGGCCGGCGTGGAAAATTTCGTCGTGAGAGAATCCGTCGAAGCCGCTCAGGAATCGAAGATCGTTTCGGTACAGGACATCCTGAGCAACGCCAGCAGCGACAGCCATGCGCTGCTCCAGTCGCTGGAGGCGATCCTGGACGGTGCGGCCCCCGAGGATGCGGCCGTACTGCGTGAGGCACTGCTGCGACCGGCGACACCGGGACTGCTGACCCGCAGAAAAAGTCCGGACGAGGAGCTCGCCGACGAC
Source organism: Thiobacillus sp. (assembly GCA_036568085.1). Taxonomy (GTDB): domain Bacteria; phylum Pseudomonadota; class Gammaproteobacteria; order Burkholderiales; family Thiobacillaceae; genus Thiobacillus. Next base: position 5,973 of record DATCTE010000340.1, on the reverse strand, counting down.
TGGCGCGACGGCGGCTACCCGTACAAGAACCTGATGTCGCGGAAGAACTACGAAAAACACAAATACCTTTTGCAGGTGGAACTCCTCAAGCTGCAGGCCTGGGTCAAGGAGACCGGCCAGAAGGTGGTGATCCTGTTCGAGGGCCGCGACGCGGCGGGCAAAGGCGGCGCCATCAAGCGTTTCATGGAGCATCTCAACCCCCGCGGCGCACATGTGGTGGCGCTGGAGAAACCCACCGAGACCGAGCGCGGCCAATGGTACTTCCAGCGCTATGTGCAGCACCTGCCCACTGCAGGCGAAATCGTGTTCTTCGACCGCTCCTGGTACAACCGTGCCGGCGTGGAGCGCGTGATGGGCTTCTGCAGCAACGAGGAATACCTGGAGTTCATGCGTGAAGCGCCGGAGTTCGAGCGCAATCTGGTGCGCAGCGGCGTCCATCTGATCAAGTTCTGGTTCTCGGTGAGCCGCGAGGAACAGCGCCGTCGATTCAAAGAGCGGGAAATCCACCCCCTGAAGCAGTGGAAACTCTCCCCCATCGATCTGGCCTCACTCGACAAATGGGAGGAATACACCAAGGCCAAGGAGTCGATGTTCTTCTATACCGACACCGCGGATGCGCCATGGACAGTGATCAAGTCGGACGACAAGAAGCGCGCGCGCCTGAATGCCCTGCGCTATCTGCTGCACAAGCTGCCCTACACGAAGAAGGACATTTCGCGCATCGGCCCGCTGGATCCGCTGCTGGTCGGACGCGCCAATGTGGTCTACGAGCGCGGCGAGCACCAGGCCAGCGCACTGCTGTGATCCGGCCATCGTCACCCGGGCCTACCGAAGTCCGGGTGCTCACGTCGAGCAGATCACTCCAGGTCACGTAACACTAACCGGCGCACGCCGGAACATGTGCGCGGGATCGCTTTGGCATAGCGTACTTCCAGCGCAGCATTTATCCAGATCGATATCCCAGAAAAGGGGTGGCACGGTCAATGGCTGCTTCTGGTTGCAGGCTCAACTGATCGAAATTCGGAAGTTTGCTTTCGCTGAAAGTCTGTTGCCAGCCGAAAGCGCCTGTTGATGCTTTTCCTGACCAGCGTCCGCTTCGCTCCGCGCATGCGACCATCCAGACCCGATCCATGTCCTTGCTGTTTCCAGCGCGCCCGATCCTCCCACGATGGTCACTGGAGTCTATCGCCCAGCGCCGCTGCAATCTCCTATCGGTCACTCACCCCGGCTCGAACCGTTTGCTCTTCGCCACGATCCGCTCGATCTCGTTTCTGAAGAACGTCGCGATCGCCTTGCATTCGACGTGGTCCACCGGACCGCCCTCGCCCTTGGACAGGTCGTAGGGATTGCCGAGCACGAAGATGTTTTCGTCGTTGTAGTCGTTGGCCGGGCCGGTGTAGTTCATGCTGCCGGCGATGACGATGTCGTCGTCGATCACCATCAGCTTGTGATGCAGCTTGCGCAGCCCCGGCAGCTGGTCCTTGTCCGAGAGAAATACTTCGATGCCGGCCTCGTGCAGCCACGGCGTGCAGGCCCAATCCTGCGCGCCCTGGCCGGCGTCGAGCACGCCCTGGATGTCGATGCCGGCCAGCTGCAGCATCTGCAGCGCATCGTCGATGCCGGACGAGACCGCGAAAGTGAACACCGCGAAATCCAGACGGCTGCGCGCCTTGAGCATCTGCTTGACGATCTCCAGTTCCGGGTGGTCGTCGGGTGCGAACAGCACGCGCACCGGTACGCCTTTGACGTTGACCGTCTTGGGCAGATCGGCTTCGCGCAGGCGCAGCGCACCGAAGGTGCCGGCCACGAGTTCGGCGAACTCGCCCGCATAGGCGCGCGCAATGCGGTAGTCATGAAACACGATGAGATGGTTCAGGTTCTTGCGCATGTCGGTGGCGGTGAAATTCGCCGAACCGGTCAGCAGCGCGGCGTTGCCCAGGGTTCTGCCGGCACGGTAATCGCGGACGATGAACTTCTGATGGAAGATGTACGGATTGAGATCGGCCTTGATATCCACGCCGCAGCGCAGCAGGGCGGCGAGAATGTCGCGGTTGGTACGGCAATCCTTGGGGCTGCGGCGTTCCTCCCATTGCGCCTCGAGTTCCGCTTCGCGCTGGGTCTGGCCGGTTTTCGGTTTCGGCTTGGGGCGGGTCCCGGCGCGCAGATAGTCCTGTTCCAGGAACATGCAGATGTCGATGCCCTTGAGGGCGGCGTCGAGCAGGGCCTGGGCGATCGGCTCGCTGTCGAGTTCCTGCACGGCGATATCGAGGGTCTTTTTCGCGCCGCCGATGAAGTCAACGATGACCCGTTCGAGTTCATCCGGTGCGCCGAGCCCGGCGGGACCGCAATAGGCCTCAATCTTTCCCTGGGCGAATAGGGCCATGGTGTATGCTCCTTGCGTATGCCGGGCCGCCGTCTGCGCGAGACTGTAGCAAATCACCCACGGTGCGTCATGTCATATGCCATCACGCGTCCCTTTGCGCTAAATCAAAATCTGCTGATATGGTTGATCCTATTATGTAGTCCTGAGCTGGGTAGTCTGTCACCAGCCAGTGCGTTACATGGATACCCAGCATGACCTTGCGTCGCCAGGATACCGGTCACCCCACCGCGGATGCCATCAACAGCGTGCTCGCCGCCGAGCGTGAGGCCAATCAGGCACTCGCCGAGGCGAAGACCGAGGCTGAACGCATCCTCGATGCCGCCCGCCAGCGCGCCGCGCGCATTCTCCAGCGCGCCGACGCCCGCATCACCTTCAGTCACCAGCGCTGCAGCCTCGGCGTGGCGCGCGCCATCGACAACCAGATCCAGGAACACCACCGCCAGCTCGCCGAGCTGAGTCAGCGCCTCGAACTCGACGACCAGCGAATCGATGCCATCGTCGCCACGCTGGCGGCGGTACTCACCGGCGATGAGTCAGATCCCGACCGGGAGCGCGGAGGCGGCGCATGACCCGCGGTCAATACGACTACATCCAGGCCCGCCTGCAGGCCCGCCACGGCCAACGTCCGGACACCGCGCTGTGGCAGCGCCTCGGCGCCCTGCGCGACCTGCCCTTGTTCCTGCAGACAGCGCGCGCCAGCGGCCTGCGCCCGTGGCTGGAAGGCTTCACGCCGGAGACTTCGGCGCATCGCATGGAACAACTGCTGCGCCAACGCTTCCGCGCCGAGGCCGAACATGTGGCGCGCTGGCAGCCGCGTCCGTGGCAGGCCGCCACCGCCTGGCTCGCCCATTGGATCGACCTGCCCGCGCTGGGCGGCCTGCTGCGCGATGAACACACGCCGGAATGGATGCTGAGCGATCCTGATTTCGCACCGCTCGCCGAACTGCCGCGCAGTGCGCGCGCCGAGGCGCTGCTGCATACGCGCTGGGCGGAACTGGGCAAGGAGCTGCACGCACCGGGCCGCAGCCACACCAATCTGCGCGACGCCTGGTTCGCGCACTGGCGCAAACTCTGGCCCCGCGATGACCGGCGCGCATTCGCGCAGGTCGAACAGCTCGCCGAGGCCCTGCAGCGTCCGCAGGCCGGCGGCGCCAGTACGCCCGCGCAGGACGCGGCGCTGCGCGCGCATTGGGGCGACTGGCTGAACTACCGGTTCCGGCAGATGCCGCGCGCGCCGGTCACCAGCCTGCTGCATCTGTTCATGCTCGCGCAGGACCTGGAACGCCTGCGCGGCGAGTTGCTGCAACGTCGTCTGTTCCCGAGCGTCGGCACGGAGAACGTCCATGAGTCTGCGGCCTGAACCCGCGCACTGGTTCGAATGCCTGATCGCCCGCGATGATCTTGCGCCGACCCTGGAGTCGCTCGCCGCCGGCGGCCATGTCCAGCTGGAAACCGACCTCCCCGCCGATGACACCGAGGCATTGACCGATCTGAGCATCCTGCTGGAGGACTACCACCAGCTGGCGAACCGCTATTACCTGTACTGGCCGCAGGCGGTGGCGCCGGCCAGCGTCGCCGGCAAGCCCGCCACCACGCTCTACCGTGCCCTGCAGATCCTGCGCGACTGGGCCGTGCAGGCCGACCCGCTCATCACCGAACTGGAACGCCTGCAGGCAGAAGACACGGATCTTCAGCGCCTGCGCGAATGGCTGGCCGGGGTGCAGAAGCAGGAGACCGCGCTCGACATCGCGGCGCTGGCCGGCAGCGGTCCGTTGCTGGCCGCGCTGCTCTACCGGGTCGCCGCGCAGACCGAACTTCCGGAGCTGCCCGCCGGCTGGTTCCGCTGGGACGTGCCCCAGGGCGAAGACTTTTTCACGCTGCTGCTCGGTCCCGCGCAGGACCGTGAAAATGTCGAACACGAACTCAGCGCACAGCGGGTGCGCCGCATTCCGCTGCCGGACTGGCTGCACGGCACGCCGCGCGCCGCCGGCTCGCAGATCGATGCGCGCCTGCAGGTGCATGCCAAACGCCGCGAACGGCTGCGGCGGGCGCTGCGCGCTTCGCATGAGACCTATGCGCTCACCGACGCGCTCGGCGAGATCGCGCGGCTGGAATGGTTCCTGCGCCATGTGCGCTACCAGATCAGCGGCGCCACGCTTGCCTGGGTGCGCGGCTGGAGCAATGCGCCGGATGCCGCGCAACTGCAGACGCAACTGGCCGCCGCCGGCGTGCGTGCGCTGGTGCAGTTCACACCGGCACCGGTGGGCCGCCTGCCGCCGCTGGTGCTGCGCAACCCGCGCTGGGCGCGTATCTACGAACTGTTCCCGCGCCTGATCGGCATGCCGTCCGCGGAAGAGACCGATCCCAGCCTGATTCTCGCCCTGGTGGTGCCGCTGCTGTTCGGCTACATGTTCGGCGATGTCGGCCAGGGGCTGGTGCTGCTGATCGCCGGTCTGTGGTTGCGCAGGAAATTTCCCGCCGCGGCCCTGCTGATCCCGACCGGTGCCAGCGCCATGCTGTTCGGTCTGCTGTTCGGCAGTGTGTTCGCGCTGGAGGATCTGATTCCACCGCTGTGGCTGCATCCGATGAGCGCGCCGTTGCTGGTCCTGGCCATTCCGATCTACTTCGGTGCGGGACTGCTGCTGCTGGGCATGGTGCTGAATGGATTGCAGGCCGGCTGGCGCGGCGAGGCACGTCACTGGTGGTGGCGCGATGCGCCGGTGATCGTGCTGTATCTCGCTTTGCTCAGTCTGTTTATCCACTTCGGTGCCATCTACGGCCTGGTGCTCGGCCTGTTGAGCGCCCTGGTCGGCGGCCTGATCGTCGGGCACGGCAACCCCGCTGTGCGCATCGGCCTGGCGTTCGGCGAGCTGTTCGAGCAGATGTTCCAGCTCGCCGTGAACACCTTGTCCTTCTCACGCGTCGGCGCCTTCGCACTGGCGCATGCCGGACTGTCGCAGGCCGTGATGGGTCTTGCGGACATCGCCGGCGATGCCGGCTGGCTGGTGCTGGTCCTGGGCAATGTGTTCATCCTCGCCCTGGAAGGTCTGGTGGTGTTCATCCAGACCACGCGTCTGGTGCTGTTCGAGTTCTTCATCCGCTTCCTGCGCGGCGAGGGCAAGGGCTTCACCCCGCTGCCGGCGCCGGATTATTTCGCCTTCACCGATACAAGGAGTCAGTCATGAAACGGCCTGTCATCGCCATCGCTCTCACACTGTTCGCCGGTCTGCTGTGCGCGCTCGGCACCGCGCTGCTGTTCCTGGAACCCGCGCTGGCCGAAGAAGCCGGCGAGACCGCCAAGCTGCTCGATCCGGGCATTGTGCAATGGGGCTATCTCGCCGCGGCGCTGGCGACCGGCCTGTCGTCGCTGGGCGCGGGCTTCGCCGTCGCGGGGGTGGGCAGCGCGGCCATCGGCGCGGTCACCGAAAAACCGGAATTGCTCGGCCGCACGCTGATCTTCGTCGGGCTGGCCGAAGGTATCGCGATCTACGGTCTGATCGTGTCGATTCTGATCCTCAACCGCATCGCCTGATGGATACCCCCGTCTACATCGGCGACGAGCTCAGCGCCACCGGCTACCGGCTGGCGGG
>DATCTE010000339.1:0-8814 GCA_036568085.1 Thiobacillus sp. | reverse complement strand
CCCGCACCCAAGCCCGCGCCGTCGCCGACGCATCCCACCCGCGTGTGGCCGGATTGAGCCGCACGCCGGGCGGCCAGGCCAGGCCTGCATGCAGCGGTTGCAGTGCCCGATAGACGTTCTCACGCCCCAGCTCAAGGGCGTTTCCGGATTACCTGCCGGGGCGGGGAGGCCGCGCCGGCAGCGGCGAGCAAACGGAAACAGGCGCGCAAAGCGACGCCGTTTACTTGGTTATAAAGAAACGATCTGGCCACTTCACTGCTCCATCCGTCCATGCCCAAGTACGTGAAGCTCATCCTGGCATGCCTGCTGTGCCTTGCCGTCATCGCGGGGCTGGTGCTGCTTGTCCGGCACTTTTCCTAGGCTACGCTGAAGATTCCAGCAGTTGCCGGACAGGAGGCCCAAAATGAAACCGAACATGGGTACGGCGGACAAGATCATCCGCCTCGTCGTGGTCGCGGTCATCGCGATCCTATATTTCAGCGGCCAGATCAGCGGGACGGTGGCGATCATCCTGGGCATCGTCGCGGTGGCCTTCCTGGTGACCAGCCTCATCGGCTGGTGTCCGACCTACGTGCCGTTCGGCATTTCCACCCGGAAGTCGGACAAAGCGCTGCGCTAGCGGCCTCGCACCCCGCTCGGCTCATGCGCCACAGCGCCGGACATCCGCATCACACGCCATGAACGGCCTGGCCGCGCAATACGCCCTGTTTCTCGCCGAGATTGCCACCGTCGTGCTGGCCGTCATCGGCCTGGTCGCCGGTCTTGCCGTCTTGGCACGCCGCAAAGCCAAGCAGGCCGGGCAGATCGAGGTGACGGACGTCAACCGCCAACTCGAGGCGGCCGCAGACCGGATTCAGGCCGCGCAGCTTCCCAAAAAAGCCCTCAAGATGCTGCACAAGCAGCGCAAAGCCGAACGCAAGGCCCAGCAAAAAAGAACGGAAACGGAACCCTGCAGCTACCTGCTGGACTTCAAGGGCGATATCCGCGCCTCTGCCTTTGTGGCCCTGCGCGAGGAAATCAGCGCCATCCTGCACGTGGCCAAGGCGGGCGACGCGGTGTTGCTGCGGCTCGAAAGCGGGGGCGGCATGGTCAACCGCTACGGGCTCGCCGCTGCCCAGCTGCTCAGGCTGCGCGACGCCCAGCTGCCGCTGACCGTGATGGTGGATACGGTGGCCGCCAGCGGCGGCTATCTCATGGCCGCCGTCGCCGACAGAATCGTCGCCTCGCCTTTCGCACTCGTCGGTTCCATCGGCGTGATCGCGCAAATCCCCAACTTTCACCGCTGGCTGCAGGCCAGGGATATCGACTGGGAACAATTCACCGCCGGCAAATTCAAGCGCACCGTCACCCTGTTCGGCGAAAACACCGAAACCGGCCGCGCCAAGCTGCGCGAGGAACTGGAGGAAATCCACGCGCAGTTCCGCGCGTTCGTGCAAGGCCGCCGCGCGCAGCTCGACATGGAAAAGGTCGCCACAGGCGAGGCCTGGCTCGGCAGCAAAGCCCTGGAACTGGGCCTGGTGGACGAACTCGCGACCAGCGACGAAATCATTCGCAGCGCCTGCCAGCGCGGCCGCGTCCTGCACGTCAGTTTCCAGCGCAAGCTCGGCCTCCCCGAGCGCCTGCGCATCTCGGCCCAGTCCGCCTGGGATGGCATCTGGCAGCCGCCTTACCCGCTTGGCTGACAGCTTGGCAACAGAGCTGGCCCCCTGTTATTCGAAAGCGAGTGCGGCGTCAGGTAACAAAACCAATTCGAGCCTGGCCCCTTTGATTCATTTCGAAGGCGGAAACAGGCCGACGCCTAATCCAGGCGACTCAGGCAAGGCAAGAATGGGAGCTTCGGCTCCCGTTTTTTCATCGTGACCGTCAAATGCCCGGCATGCTGCGCCGGCAAGAAACGGGCGTTAGTGCGGAGCAGGTTCGTGCCCTAATTGGCTCACCAGCTCGTATGAAAGTGGTAACTGGAAATTCATCATTCTACTTATATGAAGAATCCGAGAATTCGGGCCAGGGTGTTGTGTCCCTTAATTACATCGTGAAGCTATGGGCGTTGGTTGCGTGAGTAAATTCTATAGTTGGCTGGTCGGCGATCAATGCGGCGTTAATCTGTATGCGGCATTTGAATGTTCCGTCATCATTAATAACTAAGCCTTCCAGACCCAGAATTTGGCTATAAAGACCATAATCGATTTTTGCGTTGCGGGCGAGGTCTTCTGCATTGCTAATTTCTTTTTTTGCGATGCCAGTTTGAACTCGATGAATCCATTCAAAAATCTCAAACTTTAGGTGTTTCCGAATCTCGATTTCTACCAGAGGCACCGCATCTCTAATTACGCCAAGCAATTCTGCGTATTCAGAATCGACATCCTGCTTGTTTGAAATCTGAAGCAGGTGGTCTCTTTCCGCATGGAAGCTATTATCTTTGTTAGTGATATTTAGATAGTCTACTGGCGACTTAATGTAATAGTTCTCTATTTCTCCCTTCGGGAGAACGTATGTATTACAGGTTTTAAACGCTGAGATGATTTGGCCGATTCTTCCGATCGCCAAATTGAAGTTTGCCAATATTTGGCCAACTAGATTTGGCCGTATCTTCGACTCAAGCCTAATTATTCCCAATAATGTAGTTACTCTTTTTCTATGTTCTTCAGTGGTGGCGGCTAAAGTCGACTTTAGATGGAGAATGTCAGCGTCCTGGAAATTAGTTGACAGGATATGAGCTGCGATAGAGCTGAGCTGGGTCTCCAAATCACCAATCGCCCCGGACAAATTGGAACTGATTCCGTGCTGTTGAATGTATTCATTGGAGCGATCATCTTGCGAGACGACCTCTCTTAGCTTCCCTCTAAACAAAGCATCGAGGTCGGCGATAACTCGGCAGTTTATTTTCAAAGACTTGCACAATTTATAGAAGACGCCTAGTTCATCTTTACCGCCGACATCGATGATGCATGAACCGGACGCGCCAAGACTTACTTCAAGTTTTTCAAACAAGATCGAGAATATTTGCTGATCCGTATAACCTTCAACAAAGACTGGATTGGGGGAAAAGAAAAATTGCTTGTGGTGCGTATTGAACCGCGGTAAGAATCTTTTTAAGACGTATGAGTCGTTGTCCTGCAAATCAGTAATGAAAGATGGAACCTTGTCCAAATGGCACACCAAGATATTCTTTAATTCATCAATCGATTTTACGTCGATGAAATAGGGGGAGTGAGTGACAATAAAAAACAGTTTCTTGGTCGGGTCTTCAAGAGGATTACCAGCCATTTTCCTGATCTCTGAGAGAAAAAATGACTGGAATTGAGGGTGCAGGTGAAGCTCTGGCTCGTCAAAAATAATGCAATTTTTGGAGGGATCGTAAAGAAACGTCAGTAGGGTGATCAGTTCTTTTAGCCCATGACATTCGCTTTGGCTGAGATTGTATTCACCACCCCCATTAATTCGCTGCATTACTGGCTTCAGAAAGCCGCCTTCCTCAGATAGCCGTATTGTCTTGCCGAACATGTCGGACAGCAGGGCCTCAATCCTAATTCGGATATCGAGTCTCTCTTTAAGGATGATAATTGCGGAGGATGAGAGACCGCTTCCTTCTGCGCGTGTTTTATAGTCTTCAAAAAGGGACATATCGAATCCCCGCTGCAAGTTACCGCCCCCATACCGCCCTTCCTGCTGCCTTTCTAACCCGACAAGGCGCTCTGCATTGAGGTACCGTGGCCGAAAGCCACCTTGGTTAAATGCATTCTTAAGGTGCTCCGCCAATATTGATTTTCCCGTCCCGTTCGGGCCAACGAGGTAATTGATATAGCCCCACTGGTTTTTTACAAACCGTTGTTCCCCCCAAAGCAGTGGGATTGTTAGATCGATATCTTTGTTAATCATCGCGCGTTCACTTGTGCCTAAAGATGCCCCCGCGGAAGTAACACGGGGGATTATGGATACATCGCTAGAGAATAATACGACGCCAAGCCCATCAAGGAGTTTACAAGGATGCCAAATTTGGCCCATTTCTAACCTGGTTTGGTTCCCCAACCCGGACTCGAACCCGTTCGAAATTTTCGGCGGGCGTGCCAATTTGGGCCATTCCCAGAGCGCCGCATTCCCATTCCCTGCCCCGCTCGTGTAACTTTGCGTTCAATCTCCGTTCACGAAGGCCCGCCGCCATGTCCTCACTCACCCTCATCATCGGCAACAAGAACTACTCGTCCTGGTCGCTACGTCCCTGGCTGCTGCTGCGCCAGGCAGGCATTCCCTTCGAGGAGGTGCGCATCCCGCTGTACGCGCCCGGGTCGACCGAAGCGCTGGCGACGTGGTCACCTTCGGGCAAGGTGCCGGCGCTGCATGATGGCGGCCTCCGGGTGTGGGATTCGCTGGCGATCTGCGAATACCTCAACGAGCGCTTTCCGGACAAGCAGCTGTGGCCGGCGGATGCGGCGGCGCGGGCGGTGGCGCGCTCGGTGAGCGCGGAGATGCACGCCGGCTTTGCAGCACTACGCCAGCACATGTCGATGAACATCCGGGCACGGCGTCCGGGCCAGGGGCGCGCGCCGGAATGCCTGGCGGATGTCGAACGCATCCTGGCGATCTGGACGGATTGCCGCGCGCGCTTCGGCGCTGGCGGCGATTTCCTGTTCGGGCGTTTTGGCATTGCCGATGCGATGTATGCGCCGGTGGCGCTGCGCTTCCAGACCTATGGCGTGGCGCTGGAAGGCGCGGCGCGCGACTATGCCAAGGCGGTGCTGGCGCTGCCGGCGCTGCAGGAATGGGTGGCGGCTGGGGTGGCGGAAACCGAGCGCATCGAGATGTTCGAGCGCGACGAATGAAGCGGGGACCCGGGGTGTCGATCGCCTGGCGACACGGCCTGCGCCGCCGCGATCCCCGGTAGGTCGCGGCGGGCCGTTTCACTTCATCCGGCAGCGGCACGCGCCGCTTCAGTCATCCTTGTCGGGATGGCCTTTCTTGCTGCACCGTTCCATCGGGCTGGCGAGTATCTGGGCGACCTCGGCCGGATCGAGCAGCTGGGCCACATACGGCTGCGACGTCAGCGCCTGGATATTCGTCGCGAAGCTGCGCAAGTGGTTGCGTGAGCCGCAGATCAGGCTCTCGTATACCGCATCGATCGCATCCTGCTGCGATCGTTCGATGGCCGCCTTGATGTCGATCATGTCCTTTTCCTCGATCAGCCCGCCCACCTTCAGCGCCTCGAGCCCGCTCACCTGGCCCTTGGCGATGAGCGTGTTGTAGAGCGATTGCAGCGTCGGGTCGCTGAACACGCCGATCCCATTGCTCCCCACCGGATCGGGCAGCTTGTACTTCTTCAGCAGCTTGAGCATGGCGTCCATATGGCTCTGCTCGGACTCGGCGATATTGGTGAAGACCGAGTAATTCCATTTTTCGTAGAGCGTGAGGTAGGTGTCGCGGGCGAGTTTTTCCTCTTCGCGCATGAAAAGGAGGTCGGCTGTCTCATCCGCGGAAAGCTGCACGGTGGCGCTGTAGGCATCCGAATAACGCATGCTGCCAAGAATCAGCAGCGTGGCCATGAACAGCATTGAAATCGTTCGGGTGCGCATTTTCTTCTCCCTGTCGAATTGGAATTTTTTTCGGGTGGACGCTTTCCTACCGACGCCCGCACCATCAACTCAGGTTAGCCCTTAATGCCCCGTTTTCAATTCGGAAATGCCCGTCTCGCTGGCGGGGGCCGCGCACGACCATACCGAGGCGGTGCTGGCGCTGCCGGCGATGCGGCCTGTTCACCTGTCGACCACGGTGGTTGAGGACCCGGGTAGTGAGGGCAGGTCTTCGTAGCCGAAGAAATACGGGGCGGCCCGATAGTCCAGCAACAGCCCGCCCTCTGCCGGTGTCCTGCCCAGCCGCAAAAAGTCCGCGTCCGTCAGCGGCTTGGCCTTGTGGCCGTCGCGGCGCCGGCTGAACACACCGTTGCGCCACTGGTAGACCTCATCCAGCTTCTCCCGATAGGTGTACGCATGGTCGTGGTCGTTGTAATAGTCGGCAAAGATTCCGCCGCCCAGATACACGGCGTTGGAGCCTTCGTAGCCGGTCTTTTCTGCGGTTGCCGGATCCGTGTTGCGCAGATAGGCCCAGTCGCCCGGAACGAAGTTGCGCGATGGAATCCCGCGCGCGATGCCTAAAAGCTTGCCGGGGATGGCGCGCGTGGCCGGGTCGAAATCCCGCTCGAAGTCCCACATGGCTGCGGGTTCCACGCCGACGAGCGGCTCCTGGTCGTGCAGCAGGCGGGCGCGCACCAGCGCGGCCTTGGCCGGGTCTTTCCTGACCCGGGCATAGTAGTCCAGCACGGCATGGGCATAGCTGAGCTTGCTGGCCGTGTAGCAGCCGATGCCATAGCGCGTCTGGTTGAGGAAAGGATCCTGCAGCGCCCGGTCCAGGTTCACGCTGGCGAGCGGCGTGCCTTTGCGCCAGAGCCGGGTGTTCCAGCGGGCGGGGCCGCCGTCGGGCCAGACCCAGGATAGCTGCCGCGTCCAGGCCGCCACATTCTGACGCACGCCCATCTGCTCGCGCAGAGCGTCCAGCGTGCACGCCGCGCCGCTGAAGCGGGTCAGCCGGCCATGCTGCATAAGCGCCAGCAGGATTTCCTTGCGGGACACCGTGCGCACCGCGCGGGTCTTGCCGCCCCGGGCCGGCAGGCGCACCCGCTCGTCCTGGATGCGATATTCCTTGCGATCCTTGAGACTCAGGGTGTCCGTGTCGGCCTCCGGCGTGGCCAGCGTGTAAACGAGCGTGCCGCCATCCGGCGCTGATTTGACCACCTGCCGTTCGCTGACGCCCAGCGCCCGCAGGTAGGCGGCCATGTCGCGGTCCAGCCGGGCGATTTGCGCGGGCGCGCAGGCGAACATCACGCCGCTGACGGAGGCAGGTTGTGCGGCGGGGGAATCGGCTGACGCGAAACAGGGAAGGCCCAGCACGAGCAGCAGGAAGATTCGGTTCATGAGCCCATCTTGCCTCATGCACGCCTCCAATAGACTGGCCTGCGGTATTTCCGCACGATGCCTGCCTGCGGCAACGGTACCTGTCGAAACTTATCGGCGCCTGCGCCGGTCTCATTGTCGGTATCCATTTCTCATGCGTGTCCGTGTCGACTGCGGACGGCGCGGGATGGTCTCCCTGCACGAGGAGGTCCCGATGAACAAGCTTCGCATGGCGTCTGCGCTGACCCTGGGGGCGCTCGCATTCTGTCTGGGCGGCGCGGCGGCGGCTGACCGCGGACACTGGCATGGACACAGCCACATCGGGGTCGGCGTGGTCGTCGATCCGTTCTGGTTCGGCGCGCCTTACCCCAGGCCGTACTACTACCCCGGTTATTACCCTTATTACTACCCGCCCTACTACCCGCCGCCTGTCGTGACGGTTCCGGCCGAGCCGCCGGTCTATATCGAGCGCGACGCGGGCCCGGCTCCGCAGGATTCGGCGTACTGGTATTACTGTTCCCGGCCGCGCGGCTATTACCCGCACGTGAAGCAGTGTCCCGGCGGCTGGCAACCCGTGGCGCCGCAGCCGCCGCCACCCGATGAGGAGCAATGAGCATGCGTACCCTGCCAGGAATTCTCGCACTTGCCCTGCTGATGGTCGGGTGCACCACCATGCCGACCGGACCGAGCGTGATGGTGCTGCCCGGCAGCGGCAAGAACTTCGACCAGTTCCGCGCCGATGACATGGAGTGCCGCAACTACGCGCTCGCAAGTGTCGGCGGCAGGACGCCCGGCCAGGTGGCGGAGCAGAGCGGCGTGAAAAGCGCCGTGGTGGGCACGGCGATCGGTGCCGCCGCAGGCGCCGCCCTGGGCGGCCACGAGGGCGCAGGCGTGGGGGCGGGCACCGGGCTGCTGATCGGCGGCCTGGCCGGCACGGAGTCGGCCCAGGCCTCGGGCTACGGCCTGCAGCGCCGCTATGACGTCAGCTACGTGCAATGCATGTATTCCAAAGGCCACCAGGTTCCGGTGTCCGGCCACCTCTACCGGCCGACGCGCTCGCCGTATTACGAGCCGCTGCCGCCAGGCGTGCCGCCGCCGCCGCCGGGCTATCCCCCGCCGCCGCCACCGGGCGCCCCGTGATTAGGCCTTGTCCGGAATGAACTTCAGTGCCACGCCATTGTTGCAGTAGCGCAGCCCGGTGGGCTTCGGCCCGTCGTCGAACACATGGCCGTGGTGGCCGCCGCAGCGTGCGCAGTGGTATTCGGTGCGCCGCATCCCCAGCGTCAGGTCGGTTCGGGTTTCCACGTGGCCGGGCAGTACGTCAAAGAAGCTGGGCCAGCCGGTGCCGCTGTCGTATTTGAACCGGGACGGGAACAGCGGCAGTTCGCAGGCCACGCACACGTACAGGCCGCTGCGCGTTTCGTGATCGAGCGGACTGCTGAAGGGCCGCTCGGTGCCGTCCTCGCGCAGGATGTCGTACTGCGCCGGGGTGAGCCGTTTCTTCCACTCGGCGTCGCTGCGCACGAGCTTGTCGATGCGTTCCGCCGCACTGGCCTGCCCGGGCAGCGCGAAGCGCGTCAACAGCGGAACGGATGTGCTGGCCGCAGCCAGCTTGATGAAGGTGCGTCTGTCCATGATTGCTTGCCTCATTGAGTCCCTGGTTCATTGGCGACATACAGGTACGGAAACAGCCGCCGCAGGTTGGCGATCTTCGGCAGGTCGTTGATGACGATGTAGGGCTGGTCCGGATGCAGGTCCAGATAATGCTGGTGGTAGGCTTCGGCATCGTAGAAGCCCTGCAGGGGCACGACCTGGGTGACGATGCGGCCGGGAAACACGCCAGCCGCCTGCAACTGGGCGATGTAGCCGTCGG
>DATCTE010000338.1:0-2212 GCA_036568085.1 Thiobacillus sp. | reverse complement strand
CGACGCTGGAACGCGCCACCACCTTGATCGCCACCGCCGGCTTCAGCAAGCCGCGGGCCCGCGAGCGTCAAGCCGGCAAGCGTGGCTGAAAGAACCCCCAGAACGATTGCTTTGCGTGAATATTGCATGAAGTTTCCCCATAAAGATCGTGATCGGATTTATGGCCTGGCGGGCCAGCAGGCGCTCAAGCCGGCTGGCGGGCCCGTAATACCTTGACCTGGAACAGCGTGTTGCGCTCGTCCTCTTCCAGTGCCGCGCGGATATGCTGCACCGTTGCCTGGTAGCGCGGGATGATGTTGTACTTCAAGGCATTGACCCGCTTCTGCGTCTTGCGGCTGGCCGCCAGCAGTCGCCACAGCCCGTTTTCCGCTTCCCCCAGCCGCGCCAGCGTCACCGTCAGCTCCCTTAACCGCAAGCGCGCCTCGTCGAAGCTGACATCGGTCCACATCAGTCCCACCGGCTGCAGCGGCAGCGGTTCGGCCGACACGCTGGGATACTCCACGCCGACGCTGGAACGCGCCACCACCTTGATCGCCACCGCCGGCTTCAGCCCGACCGACGCCTGGCGCAGCATCTGCTCGCCCATGCGCATCTGCACGATGCCGAGCCAGCGGTAGGCCTCGGCGAGTTCGCGCTGGGTCTGCGCGCGCAGCGCGCGGTATTGCGCCAGACGCTCGTAGACCAGGCAGGTCAGCAGGTCGCGTTTCTTTTCCAGCATCTGCCTGCCCTGCTCCAGAAAACGCGCCTGCCTGCCGACCTGCAGCAGCGCGCTTTTCGTGGGCGGGACGGGCAGGCGTTTTTTCATTATTGGTGAGCAGTAAGCGGTGAGCGGTGAGCGGCAAGGGCGGCAGCGAGACGGGGTTTCCCGCTCCCCGCTTCCTGCTTACCGTTCACCCGCTTCACGCTGCCCCCTTGTGATATTTCGCCAACTCTTCCTCCGAGACCCGGATCAGGGCTTCCGGCGGCAGCATGGAAAGCAGGTCCCAGGCGAGGTTGAGGGTTTCATGAATGCTGCGGTCCTCGTCCTCGCCCTGGCCGATGAAGCGGCGCTCGAAGGCATCGGCAAATTCGAGTGTGCGGCGGTCGGCGTCGCTCAGCTCCTCGGCGCCGATGATGGCCGCCAGTCCCCGCACTTCCAGCGCCTTGGCGTAGCTGGCGAACAGCTGGCTGGCGACGTGGGGATGGTCCTCGCGGGTGAAGTTCTTGCCGACCCCGTCCTTCATCAAGCGGGACAGCGACGGCAGCACGGTGACCGGCGGGTATACGCCCTGGTTGGATAGTTCGCGGCCGAGCACGATCTGGCCTTCGGTGATGTAGCCGGTGAGGTCGGGGATCGGGTGGGTGATGTCGTCGGACGGCATCGACAGCACCGGAATCATCGTGATGGAGCCGCGCCGGTTCTTGATGCGTCCGGCGCGCTCGTAGAGCTCGGCGAGGTCGGAATAGAGATAGCCAGGGTAGCCCTTGCGCGCCGGCACGTCGCCGCGCAGCACTGCGACTTCGCGCAGTGCCTCGGCGTAGGCGGTCATGTCGGTCATCACCACCAGCACGTGGTAGTCGAGGTCGAAGGCCAGGTATTCGGCCGCGGTGAGGGCGGCACGCGGGGTCAGCAGGCGTTCGATCACCGGCTCGTCGGCGAGGTTGAGGAACATCACCACCTTGTTGAGCACGCCGGATTCCTCGAAGCTTTCCTGGAAGAAGCGCGCATCGGCATGCGAGGCGCCGAAGGCGGCGAACACGATTACGAACTCTGCGGATTCCTCGCCCAAGAGCCTGGCCTGGCGCACGATCTGCGCCGCCACCCGGTTGTGCGGCAGGCCGCCGCCGGAAAAGATCGGCAGTTTCTGCCCGCGCGTCAGCGAATTCATGCCGTCGATGGCGGAAATGCCGGTCTGGATGAATTCGCGCGGGTAGGCGCGTGCCGTGGGGTTGAGTGGCTCGCCGTTGATGTCGCGGCGGTCGGCGGTAATGACGGGCGGGCGACCGTCGCTCGGCCGCCCGGACCCGTTGAACACGCGGCCGAGGATGTCGCGCGACACCGGCAGCCTGAACGGCTCGTCCAGAAAGCGTACCCAGGTGCGTTCCAGATCGAGTTCGTCGGTGCCCTCGAACACCTCGACCAGCACCGCATCGTCGGCCGTGCGGATGACCAGGCCGGAGCGAATGCGGCCGGCGTGGTCGCGCAGTTGCACGCGCGAGCCGGCCGCCACGC
>DATCTE010000337.1:0-3751 GCA_036568085.1 Thiobacillus sp. | reverse complement strand
GCAAACGGCTCGTCGTACATCACCAGCGAGGGCTCCAGCGCAATCGCACGGGCCAGCGCCACGCGCCGTGCCATCCCGCCGGAGAGTTCGGCGGGCATCAGGTGGGCGGCACCACGCAAACCCACGGCATGCAGCTTCATCAGCACCAGGTCGCGAATGACGTCTTCCGGCAGGTCGGTGTGCTCGCGCAGCTGGAAGGCCACATTGTCGAACACCGACATGTCGGTGAACAAGGCACCAAACTGGAACAGCATGCCCATCTTGCGGCGCAGCCGGTAGAGGCCGGCCCGGTCGAGTTCGCCGAGCGACTCGCCCGCCACGCGCACCGTGCCCTGGCCGGGCTTGACCTGCCCGCCGATGAGGCGCAGGAGCGTGGTTTTGCCGCACCCGCTGCTGCCCATGATAGCCACGACCTGCCCCCGTTTGGCGGTCAGGTTGATGCCCTTCAAAACCGGCCGGGCGCCATAGCCAAACACGGCATCTTTGATCTCGACCAGATTGTCGTTTTGCAAGAAATCGAGCCTTTTTTGTTGAGGGCGGCATTCTACCGAAGCACGCCTGCCCGCCGGCCTCGCCGGGTAGACCGGGTAGTCTATTCGCCCAGCATGACGCGCGCAAGATTCGCAGCGCCAGCGCAGGAACGCCTTGCTTGCTGAAATTCAGTAGCCCATAACCTGCTTCAGGCTATTCACCTTCTCCAGCTGCGCGAGATCGCCGCTGCGGCTGAACACGAACAGCGGCTCGCCGGTGGCCGCCTGTTGCGTGATGCGCTGCGCCAGAATCCGCAGATCCGGCGCCTCGTCCAGCCACCAGACATGCGCCGCTGTCCACGCCAGCGTCGCGAGCAGGATGCGGGGAGAGGCCGGCGGGACGGCCGCAGCGCCGCCCGGCTCCAGCACGAAACAAAATCCGTCCTGCGTGTCCTGCAGCCATTGCGCCCAGTCCGCATCGGTGGCGGCCTGCCAGACGGCTGCCGGCAGATAGACCGCCTGGAATTGCGTGTTGTAATAAGACAACAACCAGTCGTCCGGCAGGTCTTCGGGATAAAAGCTGCCGCGCCAGTCGGGCAGGTCCCAGCTCATTGCACCGACCAGAACGAGCGGGAGGGAGGTCATGTCGCCATTTCCACGCCGGGACGGGGACTCAGGCCCGCCGCCAGGTGGTCCTGCCCGCCCCGTCTTCCAGCACGACGCCGGCGGCAGTCAGCGCATCGCGGATGCGATCGGACTCAGCGAAATCCTTCGCCTTGCGCGCCGCCTGGCGCGCGGCGATCAAGGTTTCGATCTCGGCCTCGGACAAGCCGCCGGTCGCGGTTCCCGCCTGCAGAAAGTCCGCCGCCTCGCGCTGCAGCAGGCCGAGCACCCCGCCCAGGCTGCGCAGGGTCTGGGCGGCGGCAGCGTCTCCCCGGTTGGCCTCGCCCGCCAGCTCGAACAACACCGCGAGCGCCTCGGGGGTATTGAAGTCATCGTCCATCGCCGCCTGGAAGCGCTGTGCCGCAGGCTGGCTCCAGTCGAGTGCGGACGCCGTGGCGGGCGCGTTTTTCAGCGCGGTATATAGCCGCGTCAACGCGCTCCTGGCATCGTCGAGGTGCGCGTCCGAATAGTTCAGCGGGCTGCGGTAATGGGCGCGCAGGATGAAGAAGCGCACCACCTCGGCGTCGTATTTCGCCAGCACCTCGCGGATGGTGAAGAAATTGCCGAGCGATTTCGACATCTTCTCGTTGTCCACCCGCACGAAACCGTTGTGCAGCCAGTAGTTCACGAAGGTACAGCCATGCGCGCCCTCGGACTGGGCGATTTCGTTTTCGTGGTGGGGGAACTGCAGATCCTGCCCGCCGCCGTGGATGTCGAAGTGCCGGCCGAGCAGTTCGGCGCTCATCGCCGAGCATTCGATGTGCCAGCCGGGGCGGCCCGGTCCCCACGGCGACTCCCACGCCGGCTCGCCCGGCTTGGCGGCTTTCCACAGCACGAAATCCATCGGGTCGCGCTTGTTGGGGTCGATGTCCACGCGCTCGCCGGCGCGCAGTTCGTCGAGGCTCTTGCCGGACAAGCGGCCGTAGGTGGGGAAGGCCCGCACGCTGTAATAGACGTCGCCATTGGGCGCCGGGTAGGCCAGGCCGTTGGCGATCAGCTGCCCGATCAGTGCCAGCATTTGCGCCACGTATTCGGTGGCGCGCGGCTCGTGGTCGGGCGGCAGCACGCCGAGCGCCCGCTCGTCCTCGTGCATCGCGGCAATGAAGCGGCCGGTCAGCGCGGCCGGCGTTTCGCCGTTTTCATGAGCACGCTTGATGATCTTGTCGTCGATGTCGGTGATGTTGCGGACGTATTCGACCCGATAGCCGCTGGCACGCAGCCAGCGCGTCACCATGTCGAACACCACGAACACGCGCGCATGTCCCAGATGACACAGGTCGTACACCGTCATGCCGCACACGTACATGCGGACGACGCCAGGGGTGAGCGGGACGAATTCTTCCTTGGTGCGCGTGAGGGAGTTGGTGATGTGCAGCATGGTACGGGCGGGCCTGGGGCGAAATGTCAGGGGGCGGACTGAAGCGGCGCACCGACTGTCTTAGCGGGGTCGATGTTGTTAGAATGCCGGCTTCCCAAGATGATCCGAGCATATCACATGGCTTTGTCACGTTTCCTTGCCGCGGTTATTGCCAGCGTCATGCTCGCCAGCCTCCCCGTGCGGGCCGATGAAATCCAGGACATCAACCTGCAGTTCCGCAAGGGCGAGTTGCCCGCCGCGCTCGAGCACGCCAACCGGTATCTGGCCAACAACCCGAAGGACGCCCAGGCCCGTTTCCTGAAGGGCCTGATCCTCGGCGACCTGGGCAAGACCAACGACGCCATCGACGTGCTCAAAGGGCTGACCGAGGATTACCCGGAATTGCGCGAACCCTACAACAATCTGGCCGTGCTCTATGCCTCGCAGGGCCGCTACGAAGCCGCCCGGAACGCCCTGGAAATGGCGATCCGCACGCACCCGGACTACGCCACCGCGCACGAAAACCTCGGCGACATCTATGCCAAAATGGCCGCGATCGAGTATGACAAGGCCCTGGCGCTGGACAGCAAGAACACGACGGTACAAACCCGGCTCAAACTGATCCAGACCATGCTCGGGGGGCAGGCGACCAAGCCGGCGACAGCCAGGCCCGCTCAGTCCAGATAACCCATACGCCCGGCCCGGTGCCGTGAAAACGGACGCCGGACACTCATTCACGTAAACTTTTCTTAGGATTTCACATGGTCAAGCTGCACACCAATCACGGCATCATCACCCTCGAACTCGACGGCGAGAAGGCACCCAAGACGGTCGAAAACTTCCTGCAATACGTACGCGACGGCTTCTTCGACGGCACGATCTTCCACCGCGTGATCGACGGCTTCATGATCCAGGGCGGCGGCTTCGAGCCCGGCATGACGCAGAAGCCGACCCGCGACGCGATCGAGAACGAAGCCTCCAACGGCCTCAAGAACGAGGCCTACACCATTGCCATGGCGCGCACCCCCAATCCCAATTCGGCGACCGCGCAGTTCTTCATCAACGTCGCCAACAACAGCTTCCTCAACTTCACCGCGCCCACCCCGCAGGGCTACGGCTATGCCGTGTTCGGCAAGGTCGTCGAGGGAATGGAGGTGGTCGATGCCATCAGGAAGGTGAAGACCGGAAACCGTGCCGGCCATCAGGATGTGCCGCTGGACGATGTGGTCATCAGCAAGGCGGAAATCGTCTGATACTGCGG
>DATCTE010000336.1:0-15305 GCA_036568085.1 Thiobacillus sp. | reverse complement strand
AATGTCGTATTCGTAAACCTTGCCACTCTGGGTGACGACCTTGTTCTGGTCGAGCTGAAATTTTTCGACCGGGTCCACGTGAAAATCGATGGCGCCTTCGAGCAGGCTCGCCTGGTCGCGATACAGTTGGTCCGGCGTCATCTGCCCGAACGCGACATACAACAGGCCGGGCTGGTACATGTGCCTGTCGGACGCCGAAAGCATCGTAATCCGGACCCTGCGGGCGCGAATCTCAGCAGACAGCCGTCGCGCCAGGTTGTTGGCCACAATGGTACCGCCTGTGCCACCACCGACGACTAAGATTCTCATTGCATTCTCCTATCCAAAATGAATTGCCAGGGCTTCTTCTGCCTGGTCAAACAGACTTGCTCCCAACACGCGCCCCATTACTTGGCCTTGCGGATCTTGATGTGCCAGACCCCGTCGATCTTTTCGTTGCTGATGATTTCGTGCCCGACCTTGTTGACCCACTCCGGCACATCGGCGCCTGAGCCCTCGTCAGTCGACAGCAGTTCCAACGTATCTCCCACGCTGCTCTGCTTCATATGGGTGATGAGTTCCATAAGCGGCCCGGGGCAGAAGGTATCGCGTGCGTCGACAATCTTGGTATCACTCATTGCAGTTCTCCAGAAAACATGGGGTTCAATCCGCCGAACCGCTCAAAACGTAAGCATCTGCCCACCCTCGGCATCGCTGAGAAAGCGCGTCAGCCCGGTCGCGGGGCCGAGTCCGGGATCGAGGTCCTCGTGCGTGATCTTCATCAGGTCCAGTGCCATCGAGCAGGGCAGCAGTTGCGCATCGCCCAGTTCGACGGCCTGCTGGAACAGTTGCTTGAATGGCGGGACGCCTTTCTGCGCCATGAGTTTCCCCATTTCGCCTTCGACCGGTGCGTCCCCGATGTGGCCCTTCACGAAATAGGACAGGGCATTCATGGAGAGGAACACGGAGACTTCATCGCCGGTCGCTGCCGCAACCGACGCGAACATCGCGGCCATCTGCAACTTCTCGCGCGTACCCGTGACGCAGATGATGTTGATTTTTTGGGACATTTGCTTCTACCTTACTCTGTGAAAATTCATGTTCGGCACTGGCCGCAGGGCAATGTTTGGCGGCGGCTCACCCAGTCATCCACGGTGCCAGCTGAAGCGCCTGATGAGCATCACGCAGATGCTGTCCAGCACGAAACCGACCACGCCAATAACCAGCACCAGCCCCATGAGGTGGGCGTATTCCAGGCCCTCGCGTGCATCCTCGATGGCAAAACCGAAGCCCGAGGTCACCCCGAGAAACTCCGCCGGAATGATCACGATCCACGCGACCCCCAGCGCCAGGCGAATGCCGGTCAGAATGTCGAAGGTGATCGCCGGCATGATGATCCGCGTCACCATCTGCCAGGGCCTGGCACCGAGGTTGCGCGCAACCTTGAACCAGGCGGGATCGACCTTGGCCAGGCCGGACGCGGTGGCAAACGCAACCGGCCAGACGGAAGCGATCGAGATGAGGAAGATGATCGCCTGCTCCCAGCCCGCGAACACCACGACCGCGATCGGCTCCCAGGAAAGCGGGCTGATCATGCGCAGGAACTGGAATGGCACGTTGGTCAGCCGCTGGAACCAGCGGATACGGCCCATGAGGATGCCGAGCGGGATGCCGATGACAATAGCGAGGGAGAGTCCCGCACCCAGCCGATAACCGGTACTCGCCAGCGCCTTGGGAATCACTCCGTTATCCCACAGCTCCGGCAGGGCCTTGAGCGCCGGGAGGGGGCCGAAATCGGCAAACTGCGACGTCGACGGATTGAGCGAAACGACGTAGATGCCGAGCCCCCACAGCGCGAAGAGGACAGCCAGGCCCACGAAAAAATGCAGCGACTTGTCGGCCGTATTCCTGATGGCCCGGGACAAGCAGTTTCCACTGACTCCAGCGGTGACCATGCCGCCGCCTACCGTTGCGGTGTTGCTGCTCATCGTTCGTTTACCCCCGCCCGGGAACCGGGCATAGCGGGCGCCAGACAGCGGGACGCCCCTTCGTTCAAACACGTGCGATCCATGTCTTGCAGCTCCCAGCGGGCATTGTTGCGGTTGTCAGGATGCGCGGCCAGCCACTTGCGGCCAGGCAGGGAACATGGCGCCGCCATTGCGTACGCTGCTTTTCTCATCAGCCCCCCCGGTGCCAGCTGTAACGTTTGATGAGCGCCACGAGGATGCTGTCGAGGAAATAGCCGACGATGCCGATCGTGACCACCATCGCGGTGAGGTGGTTGTACGAAAGCGTCTCGCGTGCATCCTCGATGGCATACCCCAGGCCGGACGTCACCCCGAGATATTCGGCCGGAACGAGCACGATCCAGGCGACCCCCAGGGCGAGGCGTATGCCGGACAGGACGTCGAACGTGATCGCCGGCATGATCACCTTGGTCAGGATGTGCATGGGCCGGGCGCCCAGATTGCGCGCCACCTTGAACCAGTTGGGGTCCACTTTTGCAAGACCGGCGGCGGTCGCGAACATCACCGGCCAGACCGCCGCGACCGCGATCAGGAAGATGATCGACCCGTTCCATGTCGCGAACACCAGCACCGCCAGCGGCATCCAGGAGAGCGGGCTGATCATGCGCACGAACTGGAACGGCGAGTTGGTGAAGTCGCGGAACCACTTGATGCGCCCCATGAGGATGCCGATCGGCACGCCGATGACGATGGCAAGCAGAAGCCCAGAACCCAGACGAAAGCCGCTGGCGGCAAGCGCATTCTGGATCTTGCCTGTCCCCCACAGCTCCGGGAATGCCTCGAGTGTCGGGATCAATCCGAACTTGACGAAGGTTTTCGTCGTCGGATTGATGGAGATGAAGTAGCCCCCGATCAACCAGAGCGTGGCCAGGATCGCGATCCCGCCCGCGGCCCATCCCAGGCTCTGCACCGCAGGATGCTTCATCAGACGGCAGAACCCGCCCTCTTCAGCGGGATTGACTGCATGACTCATACCTCGATCACCTCAGTACGGACAAAGGGATCGCCTTTTTGCGGCACGCTCGGATCCAGCTTCCATGCCGGGTTGGCATTGAGCGCCTTCTTGACGTAGGTGTAATTGACGAGGTCCCTGGCCACGAAATCGGCTGTGAGGTTGTTCAGGAAGCCCAGGTCGCCACCGACCACCGTGCGTTTGAGCTCGTCCACGACATATTTGGTGGCACTCGGATACGGCCAGCCCTGGAAATTGATGCGGCTCTGCCCCCATTCCGGATGCTTGATGGCTGGGGGCGTCGCATAGTCGGCCGGGCTGTAGAACAGCATCGCACGCTCGACGACTTCGGCCGGGAACGGCAGGTATTTCTTGCCGTCCTTGGACAGCATCTGGGCCATCGCCTTCTTGTTGTTGGAAAGATAGATCTGCGCTTCGACAATCGCGTTATGCACCCCCTGCGCCCAGGCGGCGCGGGCGGGGTCCATGGCATCGTCCTCGTGCATGACGACCACGCAGCAGGGATGGCCCTTCCAGACGTCGCCGGTGAAGCGCAGCATCTGGCCCCCCGCCTTGAGTTCGCCGAGCGCATTGAAAGGCTCGGCGACGCAATAGCCGTCGATCTGTCGCGCCGCGAGGGCGGGGGGCATGTCGGGCGGATTCAGAACGAGGAAATTGCACTCGTTGGGTGCGAGCTTCGCGTTTTGCGGGCGAACCACCGGCGTAATGCCCGCCTGCCGCATTATTTTCTGCGAGATGATGTTGTGGATCGAGTACCAGTACGGCACGGCGAACTGCTTGCCGCCGAAATCCTTGGGCGAGGCGATGCCGCTGCTCTTGTGGACGATCATGCCGGAACCATTGGTATGGTTCCAGGCCGTGATCTTCACCGGGAATTTGTTGTTGTAGCGCATCCAGATCGGCACCGGAATGAGCATGTGCGTGAGGTTGAAGCGCTGGGACGAGAACGCTTCGACCAGCGGCGACCAGCCGCGAATCAGCGTCGGCGGCTCCGACTGGATGCCCTGCTTCTTGAAGAAGCCCATTTCATGGGCGACCAGAAGTGCGGATGCGTCGGTGATCGGGATATAGCCGATCTTGACCACCGGGTCGAACGGCTTGGTGAATTTCTTCTTGTCGGCAGCATAGGCCGATGAAGACAGCATGCCGCCCATGCCCGCCATGCCACCCAGAGCGGCGAGGCCCGCCATCTTGAGCATGTCGCGCCGGCTGACGCCTGAGCCGAGTACGGAACTGAAGAGCGGATCGTAATCGAGCGCCAGACTGGGGTCTTCCATGCCGTCTGCGATGTCCGGATTGTCCGGCATCATCTGCATGCGCGGATCGATCGGCCGGGCCTTGCCGCACGTACCGCATGAACATCCATCCACGTGCACCAGCGGACGCGGCTGGCTATGCTCTTCGTATAGATATTTCTTCATTCTCGGTCTCCTAAGGTGGGGTCGGTTGTGCCGACCGGTACGTGCTCATCCCCGCTTCTTGTTTCTGAGCAATTCTGTCGGGGCGCAGATCAGACGGTTGCCGCCAGGGTGGCAGACACGGGTTTCTTGTAATTTGCCGCTTCCTGGAACGTCGCCATCAGACGCGTGCGCAATGCTTGGACCGCCGTGTCATGGCGATCGCGCGGGTCGGGAAGGTCGATATCCAGTTCGTGAACGATGTTGCCGGGGGAGCCCGCCATGATCACGGCGCGATCGCCCATGATCACGGCCTCGTCGATGTCGTGGGTCACAAAGACGATGTTGAACCCCTTGCGCTTGGCGATGGAACGCACATCCTTTTGCAGGGAGGCACGCGTGAAGGCGTCGAGCGCGGAGAAGGGTTCGTCCAGCAGCAGGAGTTCCGGCTCCATCACCAGCGAGCGGGCAAGCGCCACGCGCTGCTGCTGGCCACCCGAGAGATCCTGCACATTGGATCCGGCAAAATCCTGCAGCTCGACGAGCTTGATCGCCTCCGTCACGCGCTCTTCGGTTTCCTGCCTGGACCAGCGCCCGAAACTCAAACCGACCCCGACATTCTGGGAGACCGTCATCCAGGGAAACAGGTGCGGCGCCTGGAACATCATGACCCAGCGGGGCGACGGTGCCGAAATTGCCGTTCCATTGAGCAGGACCTTGCCTTCGGTAGGCTTCAATATCCCGGCCAGGATATGCAGGAGTGTGGATTTGCCGCACCCGGAACGGCCGATGATGGCCAGTGCCTCGCCAGGCGGCGACACCAGGTCAACACGATTGAAGGTGACGCCGCTCCGCGAACCGTAGCGGTGGGTCAGGCCCTGGATCTTGATTTCTGTTCCGCGTATTGCCATCGCCTATTCCTCTGTCTGTTTCCATCGCCCGGCCCACAAGGACTCACGGCAGGATTCTGCTCGCCGGGGCATCTGCCCACAGCTCGCCCGGCGCCTTGCCGGGCATCGCCATCACACGCTGTTGAGACGCTTCCCAACCTCCTCCAGACGACGGGCCAGTTCCGCCTCGTCGATCAGGCCACGCTTGATCATCGAGTGCGCCAGGGCCAGAAGCTGCCGTTCGGGGAACGGCACATCCTCGTAAAGCGTTTCCGACAAATCGTCCTCTTCCGCCCGACGCTCGAGCGAAGGCAGCGCACAAGAGCCCGGCTCAACCTGGTCGTACGGCTTGACGCAGGAGTCGGCAGCGAGCATGTCGCAGGTCGCTTCCAGGTCAATTTTCCAGGGGGGGTCGGGATTGGTGACGCCGTATTGCGCAGCCAGATCCTCCCAAACCCGCCCGCGGCCGCGGACTTCCTCAAGCACGCCGATAGGCGTCACATCCGTCCCCTGCCAGCGCTTGAAGGCGTGATTGCCGTTTTCGACTGTAGCCATGACTCGCTCCTAACCGGTTAATGCAAACGTTGATCAATGGTCGTGGTGCACCGGCCGGTTCGCCTTGATCACCGGACGCTTGGCGTTCGCGGTGATGCCGGGTTTCGGCACGGCGACGCCGATCAGGCAGTCGCGGGTCACGATTTCGGCCAGCTGGTCCTCGGTCCAGCCTTCGGTACCCTCGGGACGCACCGGCATCACGATGTAGCGGGTCTTCTGGTTGGAGTCGGCCACGCGGACCTGGACTTCGGGCGGCAACTGCAGGCCGAACTCGGTGAGCACCTGGCGCGGCCAGCGCACCAGGCGGCGACGGTAGTTCGGGGTGCGATACCATTCGGGCGACTGCCCCAGGATCGGGCGGGGGTAGCACGAGCACAGGGTGCACACCACGACATGCTTCAGGGTGGGGGTGTCAGCCAGTACGCGCAGGTTGCAGTAGTCGCTGGGGGTGCCGAACTGGGTCGGGGGACTCGTCACCCAGTTCACGCCAACAGCCTTGCTGGCCTCGACGCCATCTTCAATGCAAAGCTTCTTGTACTCGGGATCCAGCCAGGCCTTGGCAACCAGGCGCGCTGCGGGCAGCGGGCCGAGGGTATGCACGTATTCCTTCCAGACACGATGGTCTTCGGCTGAAAAAAGCCCTTTTTCGATGGCAAGTTCGCGAACAGCCATTTCGAGAATTTCGAAATCGCTGACTTCATCGACCATCGGAGCCGGCTTGTGGCCGTGGCCGTGGTCATGGTCATGATCATGATCCGACATGTGTATTTCCTCTTGTCAAAAATGTCCGTGAGTCGATTCAGGCTGACTCGAGATAACGCTCCGGGATCTCGGTCTCGACGGTATCGTTGGCGAAGGTGTCGCTGTACTCGGGCCAAAGTTCCTTCTGCGGAAACACGATGCTGTAGAACCACTCGGAGCGATCCTCGTTGCCGAAGGCTTCGTCTTCCGCCGCCGGGCTCTCGTACACCAGCCTGACGATCGTGCCTACCGCGCCGCGGGTATAGGTCATGGTTCGGGTGTAGAACAGATCCGGCAGGTCCTTGATGCGTACGCGGTCGCCTTCCTTGAACCTGGCCTTGCCGGCCTGGCCCCGGAAGCACTGCGGGTCGCCAATGCCGGTGGCCATCTTGGCGTGATGGGTTCTGTCGTAATGTGGCTTGTTGCTCATAGTGTTTTCACCTCGAGTTTTACTTGGTCTTTGCAGGCAGGTACTCGCCCAGGCCCTGCCCCGACTTCGCGCGCGCCCGCAGTTCGACAATCTTGTTGTGCAGCTCGGTAAGCGTGCAGAACTGCTTGTCGACCAGGATGCGTGCCGCAGTCATCAGCCAGCGGCCGTAGTAGGGCATTCCGAGGTATACCGTCTGGCCGACGTCGACGTTCTGCTTGCGACGACGCTCTTCCGCCGTCCACACGCCTCGCCACGCCAGGCATTCGCAGGTCGCGAAGGTATTCAGCTCCCAGACCTCCTCTTCCTTTTCGTGATACACGATGGGCACATCCGGCTCGCCGCCGACATCGTGGGGCGTCCGCGTGTAGGCCCTGAAGAGCGTATGGTCGATTTCAGTGGGGGCGGGAGCATGGGTCTGCTTGTGCAGCGCCGGCTGCAGCTGGCCGACCGTATTGAGGTGCCGGAGTACCTCTTCTCTGGTAGACGATGACATTGCGTTGACTCCTATGTGGATGACGGACTAGTCCGACTCGCCGTAATGCGACAGCTATGCCTTGCCTTACGAATACGCCGGCCGTTCTTGTGCTGATTCCCAAACATCAAAGACCTTGCGCCCCCGCTTAACGCTCGCGACGCCTGTTGCCAGGGTTTGCGCCACACGTCGTTGATGGCCTTCAATATGAACCATTACTTTTTTGTTTTCCAAGACTTAATTCCGATAATCCCCATAGGTCTTGGCTATAACTCGAAATCCTGTTTTTTCATGTTCGATCCTGCGTCTGCCTATACGTGGCGAACAAGCCGCCCAGATGGGTATTGGCAAGGCTTGTGCCGGCAATCGCGTCAGACACGGCGGGCGAGATACGTGTAGTAATTGCATGCGGCAAAGAAGGTTCCATTCACCATGGCCTGTCGTTGCGCATCCAGCCAGATTTCCACCGAATGCTCCGGCAGCCCGCCCGCCCGCTTGACGTAAGGCACGTACGTTTCCGCGAATGACTTGAAGTAGCTCCCGTGCCCGATCTCGACCACGGCATCCCCCCACCCTGCGACCAGCTTCAATCCGAGTTCCGGCAGCAGCCGCGGCAGATCCCGCATGACCCTCGGGTTATTGAATGTGGCATTCGCCAGGGCCGCATCCATTCGATTCCCGAAGTCGTGGTCCGCAAACGCATAGGTCAGGGAGGCGTAATCCCCATCGAAAATGACCACCGAGCCGCCCGGCCGAGCAACACGCGCCATTTCACTCAGGACGGCCAAAGGCGCCGTGACGTGACTGATCAGGGTGTGGGCAATCACGACATCGAATGAAGCCGTGGGAAAATCGAGGTGGTGGGCATCCCCGACCTTGAACGTGAGCCGGTCGTCGACCTGCTCGGCCTGCGCAAACCTGCTTGCGGTTTCGACAAAAGTGCGGCACTGGTCTACGCCAACCGCCTGGCCATTGAAGTCGCCACGACGCGCGAGCGACCGCAGCACCGCGCCCGTGCCGCATCCCACCTCCAGTACCCGGGCGGCCGGAGGGATAGCCAGATGCGTCAAATACCTGTCCAGCAGCCGCGCGAAAGCGTCGTCCTGGGCGCGACTTTCGAGCCGGGCGACAAGACGTTCGAGTGCGGCATCATCAAGTTCGTTGATGAAACGGTGAGGATCGCGTGCAGCCATGTTTACCTCTTGCTTGGTTCCGGCCGGATGTTCTCAGCACAAGCAGGGCCACCGGTCGGGCGGCGACATACTGAAAAAAAACCGCCCCGGGTAGAGGCGGTGACCCTAGTGCATCCGGCCCAGGAGGAGAGTGCCGGATTGAGGAGCCCTAGTTCGTACCAGATGGCAGTCGCCACGTCCTTCCGTGGCGGCCATCGGTTCCTGCGGCACGCCGGAAACACATGCCGCATGAATTGGACTGGCGAACACCCCTTGGGACATGCCGCGCCCCGTTCACTCAGGGGGCCGTCCGTGCCCCAGCCGCCAGGATTGGCAGGCGCATCGGGCGCATTACCATGACTTGTAAGGCAGGAACTTGCCGCTGATCGTGACCAGTACGCGATCGCCTTTCGGATCTGCCTGCCTGTCGATGTTCATGGTGAAGTCGATCGCACTCATGATGCCGTCGCCGAATTTCTCGTGTATCAGTTCCTTGATGGTCTCGCCGTACACGTTCAGCATTTCATACCAGCGGTAGATCACCGGGTCGGTCGGGACGGGGCGCTCCCAGGTCTTGTGCGGGAAGCGCTGCAGTGCCGTGGAAACCCGAGCGTCAAGACCCAGCACGCCCGCGACCGCATCGGCCTGCGGCTTTTCGAGATGGTTCATGCCCAGGCAGGCTGAGCAGGTGTATTCGGCCGACATGCCCGCGGCCTTGGCGAGTTCGCTCCATGTCAGGCCTTTCTCGAATTTGGCCTCGAGAATGGCTTCCTTCATTTCTGCTTTGTTCATTCGCACTGCTCCTTGCGGGTTGACTTGGCGCGTTGGGCCATTGGGCAGATACCTACCCGGGTCGAGGCTGGCCCTGTGAACAGGCATGCACGCCGGGAAGCCATTTCCATCTGACTAAAAGCCTCCCGGCAGCTGGCTGCCCGAACGTTCAGCTTTCCACGCGGACCGCTGCCCGATAGAAGCGTTGCTGGAATACCGTGCTGTCCCGAAGCTGATGCATTCCCTTCACGGCGGCGAGAATGGCCAGGTCCAGCAGCGGCTCGACCAGGACAACCGTCATGTAGGCGACGCCAAACGTCCCGATTTGCGCCAGATTGGCCACACCCACGCCCTGACCGTAGACCGCCCAGAAGGCAACCCAGGCCACCACGCCGCCCTGGTAAGCGGTCGACAGCGCCAGGCACTGGCTGTATTTGACATCCTTGTATGCCGTGTTCGCCGGGATGTAGCGGCGCGCCATGGCACTGAGCGCAAACAGGGGCACCAGCAGCGTCGTGACATTCATGCCGTACTGAGGCAAGTCCCATGGGGTGAAGAAGAGCCCTTGCGTCAGCAATCCAAGCGCAAGACCAATGGCCGCTGGCGCGGCGCCAAACATGAGAAAGAGCGTCGACCCCAGAATCAGGTGAACTTCGGAAACGCCGATCGGATAGTGCGGAAACACCTCGAAGAAACAGAATACGAGGGAGGCCGCGATCAGACTGCGAAGTGCGAGCGGAATGGCGCCATCCTGCCGGATCGCATTCATTGCCAGCTTGGCCGTATAACCGAACACCCCCACCGCTGTGGCGTAGCTCAGTACGATCTTGGTGCCTTCAACAATACCGGGTTCAATATGCATGATGTTTCCTCCTGATGTTCACTCGCCATGAATCGTGTTGCCGGCCCGGCAACGACTGAAAACCAGGCAGACACTCGAACGGCTCGACCGCCTGCCCACGACATGCGATGCCCGGCCCGGATACACTTCAAAACATGCAAATGGGTCCGGATCGGCTCGGCGATAGCGAATGACACATCAGTACTACCGTGCACATCGCTTGAACGCCGAAACAAATCGTTGTTCACAACAATGGACCATGCGGCTATAGTTTTCCAAGACTTAATTCCGATGAGTGTTATAAGGATTAGCTATGGAACGTCACATCGTCTTTCCGCGCTCGATCCGCTACCTGATCGCCGTTGCCGACGTGCAAAGCTTCACGCGTGCGGCAGAACTGTTGTTCGTTTCGCAACCGACGCTGTCGCAGCAAATCAAGCAGCTGGAGGACCTGCTCGGCGTGCAGTTGCTGGATCGCTCAGGGCGAGCCGTGCGACTGACCGCTGCCGGCGAAGTCTATTTGCACTATGCCCGTCGCGCCCTGCGGGAACTCGAGGAGGGAACGCGGGCCATTCATGAACTGCAGGATTTGAGCCGCGGCTCGCTGCGTCTGGGGATGACCCCCATCACCGATCATCTTGTCAGTCCCTTGCTGGAACACTTCAATTCCCGCTATCCCGGCATCACGGTCAGCACGCAGGAAATGCCCCAGGATTCCGTCGAGACGGGCGTGGCTGAAGGACGCCTCGACATGGGCATATCCTTTTCCAACGTGCTCTCGACCGAGGCGCGATCCCACGAAATCAACACCAACATTCTGTTTACCGAAAGGCTCAATCTCGCCGTCGGCAAGACCCACTCCCGTGCCGGGCAGAGCGAGCCGCTGAGCGTGCGTGCTCTGGAGCAGGAATCGCTGATATTGCTGAATACGGATTTCGCGCTGCGCCGGCACTTCGATCTTTACTGCCTTGAGCATGCCATCACGCCCCACATCGTGATGGAGACCAACTCGCTGAGCGTGATCGTGGAAGTCGCCCGCCTCGGCCGGCTTGCCACGATACTTCCCAACACGATCGCCAGTCCGCAGTACGGGCTCTACCCGGTGATGTTGAAACCCGAAATGCCCCACCATACGATTACCCTGATCTGCCGCAAGGATGGCTACAAGAGTCCGGCCTGCTCGGCCTTTGGCGTGCTGGCGGCGCTCTGGTGCCAGAACAGACAGGCAGCCCCCCCCTCTGAGCCCACGCCCGAAATCTCGCCAGGACTCGCATTCGCCGATTCTGATGAGGTATCCCTGCTCGTGCCCGATACCGATATCGGTCATCCGAAAGCACATCGTGCCCAGTCCATCGGCGACAAGGGCACAGACCTGAAACCGCCCGGTAAAGTGATGGTGTGACGCACCGCGGCCGCCAGAAGACCGCGGCAATGCCTGCACGTATGGCGCAGCGATCGTTCCGGCACGCCAGAGGATGCCGTACGGAAACGCGCACCAAGTCGGGTATTTGAGGCCGGCAACCTCCACCCAGTTCAGGCTCGATCGCGGTGAACGCCCATCGTCCTTTGATGCAAGCGCTTTATGGCACGCATGAATAGGGCGGAGTCGTCGTGGGCTCTGGCCAGTACCAGCGCCCCCTGAATGCCCGCGACGACATCTTCGGCCGTCTCGCGTGCGGCCCTGGTATCGAACCCCCTGCTTTTCAGAGCAGCGGCGAGCACCCGGGTCCAGGCGGCGAAGTAGGACTGGATCTCCGATGCGAAGCGATCCCGCGTATCGTCCAGGGCGAAGGTGCCCACCAGACAGACCCGCCTGCCGGAGTGGAAAAAGCGGACGACGGCCTTGAACATATGGTCAATTCCCGCGGCCGGGTCCTCGCTTTCACGCAGCGGCATGAAGACGTTCGTCTCGAACCAGCCCGCCACATCATCCAGTACCGCCTGGGCCATTTCCTCCTTGCCGTTGGGAAAGAAGTGATACAGGCTGCCCTTGCCCAGTCCGGTTCTTTTGGTGATCTCCGACAGGCTTGCACCCGCAAAGCCGTGCTCCCGGAAAGTCTCCGCCAGGGCCGGGATCACGTCGCCGCGCTCGGCGATCCTGCGCACCACGGACTAGAGGCCCATCTCCGTCAGGCCGGGATGGCCTTCGGGTCGCGGGCCCTGTCCCCAAAGGAACTTCCGCTCGGATGCAAGAATGGGCGCGTCGTTGATGCTGGCCTCGCGCCGGCGCATCAGGCCATGTTCGTCGAATTCCCACAGCTCGTTGCCGTGCGAGCGAAACCAGTTTCCGGAATCGTCATGCCATTCGTATTTGAACCTGACCGCCATGCGATTCTCGCGAAAGCCCCACAGTTCCTTGACCAGGAGATAGTCCAGCTCGCGCACCCACTTGCGTTTGAGAAACGCCACGATGGCTTCGCGCCCCTGCAAAAACTCGGCACGGTTGCGCCAGCGGCTGTCCTCGGTATAGGCCAGCGAAACCTTTTCCGGGTCGCGCGTGTTCCAGGCGTTCTCGGCCATGCGGACTTTCTGCACTGCGGTTTCCAGGGTAAAAGGCGGCAGCGGGGGGCGTGCGGTCATGATCGTCTCTCCAGGTTATGTACCGTTCAGTACAAATCCTAGCAGGCGTCACGCAGGATTTCAATGAACCCTTCCAGGTTTCCGGCACACGCCAACCCGGACCATGTGCTAACGCATAAACAACCTCGCCATGATCGCATCCTGCAGCGGATCAGCCGTTGGAGCAGGATTTTCGAAATCCATAATCTATTCCTATGGTCGCAATCGGAATAAGGTCTTGGACAACCCCTTTTGCCTGATCCATAGTCTTATAAAAGACGGCCAGCCGGATCGGCTCCTGGAACGTCACAACCGCTCGCCTTGATCTGAAAAAAAGTGCACCTTATATACAGCGCGTTTGCGGCATGGTCCTTCATGTACCGGCACCCGAACATTGAGAACAATCTTCAATCCGGCACGCCAATAAAATTCCAGGTGTGTCCATTGGGAGGGCTGAAATGAAAATCGAGCTGGCCGAAACCTACCGCAATACCGATCAGGGTCGCGAGGCGGAAGCACTCCTGCTTCCCTGCGTCCAGTGCGGCCAATGCACATTCACCTGTCCCACCTTCCGCCTGCTCGACGACGAATGGGACGGCCCGCGCGGCCGCATCTATCTGATCAAGCAGATGCTCGAGGGCAAGGCGCCCGGCGCCTCTTTTTTGCCCCCGGCCTATTCCCTGGACACCCTCGAAGGACGGACGCTCGGCGCCAACGTGCAGCTGCATCTGGATCGCTGCCTGGGCTGCCGATCCTGCGAAACCAGTTGCCCACAGGGCGTGCGCTACGGACGCCTGCTCGATATCGGGCGCGAACTGGCCGAGAAGGAGGCGCCCCGCCCCCTGAAGGAGAAACTGGCACGCCGGGCGCTGCGTGCCGTGGTTCCCTACCGCACCCGGTTCACCGCCTTGCTGCGCACGGGGCAAGCCCTGCGCCGCTTCCTGCCGGACGATCTGCGCGCCAGGATTCCGGAACGCCGCAAGGCGGGCGCCTGGCCCGACCGCGCGCATGCCCGGAACATGCTGATCTGGCAGGGATGCGTGCAACCGGGCCTGGCACCGGACATCAATGCCGCGGCTGCACGCGTGCTGGATCGCTTCGGGATTCGGCTGATTCCTGCCAGTGACGGCTGCTGCGGCGCCCTGAGCCATCACATGGCCGAGCCGGACGAGGCGCGCGCCTTCATGCGCAGGAACATTGATGCCTTGTGGCCGCACATCGAAGCCGGCGCCGAGGCCATCGTCCTCACCGCCAGCGGCTGTGGCATGCACTTCCGCGATTACGGCCAGCTGCTGCACGACGATCCCCGTTATCGCGACAAGGCGAAACGCGTCGCGGAACTGATCCGCGACATCGCGGAGATCGTCGCCGAGGAATGGAAGGATGACCCGCTTCATGATTTGCCGGCGCCGCAGCGGCAGCGCCGCATCGCCTTCCAGTCGTCCTGCAGCCTGCAGCACGGCGAAAAACTGAACGGGGTGGTCGAGAAACTGCTGAAGCGCGCCGGATTCAAGCTGGTTCCCGTCACCTATCCCTTCATGTGCTGCGGCTCGGCAGGCGCGTATTCGCTCCTGCAACGGAGGCTTTCGGAATCATTGCGTACGCGCAAGCTGGAAACGCTGCTGGCAAGCCGTCCGGAGGCCATTGCGACGGCAAATATCGGCTGCCTGACTCACCTGTCCGAAGTTTCGCCCGTACCGGTCAGTCACTGGATAGAATTGCTGGATGAAACCTTGTCGACCGCGGGTAGCTGATGCGCGCCCAATTTGAAAGCCATCCCGCCAGGCGGCGCCTCATGACGGGAACAGAGGGCATGATGAAACCCGGGCTTTTTGCCCTCTTTATTTTTGCTCACTGGCCAGAAACCGCCCTGGCAGCGCACCCCCTGCTCACAGAAGACACGGGCACACAAGGAACCGGGCATTACCAGCTTGAATTGACGCACGATCTGAGCCACACGAAGGATGCCGCTGCCAATACCCGATCCCAACGTTTCAATGCCGTCTTGTCTGTCGGTCTCGCTGAGAATCTCGATGCAATCGTCGCCCTGCCGTATGAACGCCTGAACGAACGGCTGGATACCGCAAGCTCCACGGCACAGGGTTTTTCGGACATGGAGATTGCAGCCAAATGGCGCTTCTACGACGAGGACGCGCTGAGCTTCGCATTGCGCCCGGGACTGGGATTGCCGACCGGAAATGAGGACAAAGGCCTGGGTGCGGGACACGCCACCCCCAGCCTGTTCGCCGTGATGACTTACGCCCGCGACCCCTGGGCCTTTCATCTGCACGTCGGCTATACCCACAACCTCCACCATGGACCGGATGAACGAAACCACGTTTCCCATGCGTCGGTTGCAATGGAATACAGGCTCAGCGGATCGGTACGCCTTGTCAGCGATGCCAGCCTGGAAAGCAATAGCGAGCGCTCGGGCCATCCTGGCGTAGGCTCCATGGTGCTTGGGCTTGTCTATTCCGTGACCCCCAATCTGGACATCG
>DATCTE010000335.1:0-2285 GCA_036568085.1 Thiobacillus sp. | reverse complement strand
CAGGGCAGCCGCCTGGTTGATGCCTGTCGGAGGGGATAACAGCCTTGTATACCGCAACCGGCAAAAGCGAGAAAAGCGACCTGCTGACGCAGTACATGCCCATGGTCAAGCGGTTGGCCCATCACATGATGGGCCGTCTGCCGCCGAGCGTGGAAGAAGACGACCTGGTGCAGGCCGGCATGATCGGCCTGCTCGACGCGATCAGCCGCTACGACGAAGCGCAGAGCGCGCAATTCGAGGCCTATGCCATCCAGCGCATCCGCGGCTCGATGATCGACGAACTGCGCCAGTCCGACTGGATGCCGCGCAGCGCGCGGCAATCGATGCGCAAGATCGAGCAGGCGATCAGCGCACTGCAACACAAACTCGGACGACAGCCCAGCGAAACCGAAATCTCGGAATCCATGAAAATCCCGCTGGCGGAATACCAGGCCATGCTCGGTGACGCACGTGGCCATCAGCTCCTGTACTTCGAGGATTTCGGCGAGTCGGACGAGGACGATTCCTTTCTCGACAAGCAGTCGGCGGACGAGGCCAGCATGCCGTTGCCGCAGCTGCTCGACGCCAACCTGCGCGCCTGCATCATCGCCGGCATCGAAAACCTGCCCGAACGCGAGCAGCTGTTGATGTCGCTGTATTACGAACAGGAACTCAACCTGCGCGAGATCAGCGAAGTCTTCGGCGTCAGCGAATCCCGGATCTGCCAGCTGCACGGCCAGGCCATCGCGCGACTGCGCGCCAAACTCAAGGAAGATGCATGGATCGTGGCAGCCTGATCGGGCTCGGGCTGGCGGCGGCGGCCGTCCTCGGCGGCCAGGCGATGGAAGGCGGCCATGTCGGCCTGTTCATGCAGCCGGCCGCGTTCGTCATCGTGGTGGGTGGCACCCTGGCTGCCGTGCTGCTGCATTATCCGCTGCCGGTGTTCATGAAGGGGATACGCATGGTGAAGTGGGCATTTCGCCCGCATGAATCGGAAGCCGCTGCACTCATCCGCCGCATCGTCCAGTGGTCGCACACCGCGCGGCAGGAAGGCATGCTGGCGCTGGAGAAACACGTCAACATGACGCGCGACCCGTTCCAGAAAACGGGGCTGCAACTGCTGATCGACGGCGCCGACGCGACCAAGTTGCGTGACGCGCTAGAAGTCCAGATCGTCGGCTTCGAAACCGCGGAACGCCAGGCCGCACGCGTGTGGGAGGCCGCAGGCGGCTATTCGCCTACGCTGGGTATTCTGGGCGCGGTGATCGGTCTGATTCACGTGATGGAAAACCTGTCCGACCCAAGCAAGCTGGGGGCAGGCATCGCGGTGGCCTTTGTCGCGACCATCTACGGCGTCGGCCTCGCCAACCTGGTGTTCCTGCCGATTGCCAACAAGATCAAATTCTCCATCGCGCGCCGGGTGAGCGAGCACGAAATCATCTGCGACGGCCTCATGGGGATTGCCCAGGGTGATAACCCGCGCATCATCGAGGCACGCCTGAAAGGTTACCTCTGATGCGCAGGCGGCGGCGCATTGCCTACGACCACGAGAACCACGACCGCTGGCTGATTTCGTACGCCGATTTCATCACGCTGCTGTTCGCATTTTTTGTGGTGATGTACGCCGTTTCGGCCGTCAATGAAAACAAGTACCGCATCCTCGCCAGTTCGCTCGGCGATGCTTTCGGCAGGACGCCGTCAAGCGATGCGCCGGTTCCGCAATTGCCCACGGTGACGTTGCCGCCCGAAGTCAGGCAACGCACGCTGAAACAGCAGCAGGCGATCGAGGAGCAGGCCCACATGACCGAGGTGGCCAGCAACCTGCTCGACGTCATGGCGCCGCTGGTCAAGGAGGGCAAGGTACGGGTGACGCAGAGTCGCCGCGGCGTCAGCATCGAAATCAATGCGAACGTGCTGTTTGCGCCCGGTCGCGCCGAACTCGAGCCACAATCGCTGACGGTGCTGCGGGCCGTGGCGGAAAGACTGAAAAACGAGCCCTTCAACCTGGAGGTCACCGGCCATACCGACAACGTGCCGATCAGCAATTCGATTTTTGCCTCCAACTGGGAATTGTCGGCGGTGCGCGCCACCAGTGTGGTCCGACTGCTGGCCGACAGCGGCATTGCGCCGGCACGCCTGTCCGCCATCGGACGCGAGGCCAGCCAGCCGATCGCGTCCAACGACACGGCGGAAGGGCGCGCGCGCAACCGGCGGGTCGAGCTGATGATTCTGTCCGGCATCCCGGACACGGTCGAGGAAATTCCGGTACATCCCAGTCCGCCCCGGCCTTGAAAACCGTCAGATAG
>DATCTE010000334.1:0-2180 GCA_036568085.1 Thiobacillus sp. | reverse complement strand
CGCATGTCGAATGCGCCGGTTTGCGGATTCGCCTTGTAGTCGCTGAAGTTGAGCGTGCCGGTGGTGGCAATCCGGGTGCCGTCGGCGAGCACCAGGCGGACGCGCTGCCGGCCCTGTTCCAGCGATCCGTCGGCGCGCTGCTTCTCCAGCGCCAGACGCGCGTCCTCGCCGATCGAAAACCGCGCATAGATGGGCGCAATCTGCGCCAGCGTAGTGAGCGCCGGGCCGGTGGGGCTCACCAGCGCGCCTTCGACCTGGAGCGCCCGGCCCATCACGCCCGTGAGCGGAGCGCGGATTTCGGTATAGCCGAGACTGACGCGCGCATCGGCGAGATTCGCCTCGGCTGTACGCACGCCCGCTTCGGCCACCGTGAGCGCGGTTTGCGTGGAATCCAGCGCACGCGTGCTGACGAACCCCTGCGCGGCGAGCGCCCGGTTGCGGTCCAGTTCCAGTTTTGCCTCCGCGAGCAGCGCCTCCCGATTGGCAAGTTCGGCACTTGCCGCGCGAACCTGTGCGGCAAAGCTGGCGGCGTCGAGCTTGTACAGCAAGGCGCCGGCCTTCACCGGTGCGCCCTCCTGAAAATAGCGGCGCTCGATGACGGCTGCGACACGCGGGCGGATCTCCACTTCGCGCGATGCTTCCAGGCGCCCGACATATTCAAAGCTGATCGGCACGGCTTGCGGCATCACCGCTTCCACCGTCACCTGCGCCGGCGGCGGTGCGCCGCCGCCCTGTTGCGCCGCTTCGTGCTGCCCGCACGCTGCAAGCACTGCGCTCAAGCCCACCACTGCTGCCCGGGAAAGTCGGTGCATGGCACCCCCTGAAATTGTTTATATCTCGCCATCATAAAAGCATACCGACATGAATGTAACGGGTCGGGCATGCCGCCACCCTGGCGACGTTCGACGTGGTTTTCCACCAATGCGAATTCACCGGGGACCGGGCGCCTGTGGGCCCCCGGTCTGCCGACCGGGCCCGGCTAGTCCAAATTCGCCGATGCTGCAGCCTTGAACAACGCCAGTGCCCGGGCGCGCTGGACCGCATGCTCGACGATGGGTGCAGGACAGGTCTGACCGACGATCGCGCCCATACGCGCCTGTTCGCTGGCCGACAGTGTCCACGGTGCGTGAATGAATTTCTCCGGGATGCTGGCGAGTTCGGGTACATAGCGGCGGATGAATGCCCCCTGCGGGTCGAACCGTTCGGATTGCGTCACCGGGTTGAAGATGCGGAACCAGGGCTGGGCATCGCAGCCCACCGAGGCCGCCCACTGCCAGCCGCCGCTGTTGGCGGCGAGGTCGAAATCGATCAGCCTGTCGGCAAAATATTTCTCGCCGAGACGCCAGTCGACCAGCAGGTCTTTTGTGAGGAACGAGGCCGTCACCATGCGCAGGCGGTTGTGCATATAGCCAGTCTGGTTGAGCTGGCGCATCGCGGCGTCGACCAGCGGGTAGCCGGTGCGCGCCTCGCACCACGCCTCGAAATGACCGGGGGGATTCGGCCATGGCAAAGCGTCGTACTGCGGCTTGAAGGCATGGCCGGCGGCGATGTCGGGACGATGCCAGAGGATCTGATGGTAAAAGTCGCGCCAGATCAGTTCGGACAGCCAGGTCTGCGCGCCGTGTCCGCCCTGCTGCCAGGCCGCTGCGGCCAGCTGACGGACGGACACCGTGCCGAAGCGCAGGTGCACCGACAGATACGACGGCCCCTTCTGCGCGGGGAAATCGCGCGTCTCCTGATACCGGTCGATCCGCTGCAGGAAATCCTCGAACAACTGCGCGCCGCCCGACATGCCGGGCGTCACCTTCAGTTCGCGCAGGTGGGTGGGCGCAAATCCCATGTCCTGCAGGCCCGGGATGGCGGTCGACAGCGCGACCAGCCGGTCGGCATACGGATCGACCGGGTAGGCTTGCAGGTCATGCGGCGTCAGCTTTTTCAGCCAGGCGTTCTTGTAGGGCGTGAAGACGCTGAAAGGCGTTCCGGCGGCTGTAAGCACTTCCTCACGTTCAAAAATGACTGCGTCCTTATAGTGATGGACGGTCTTGTTGCGGCTACGCAGCGCGGCTTCGACCGCAGCATCACGCGCCAGGGCGGCGGGGTCGTCGTCGTGATTGAAGAACACGGCATCGACGCCGAGTTCGGCTGCCAGCTGCACGATCTCGTCGCGCGCGATGCCATGG
>DATCTE010000333.1:0-2863 GCA_036568085.1 Thiobacillus sp. | reverse complement strand
GTTCACCCAACACGCGCAGGCGCTGGACTCGCTTACAAAATAAGCATCCACGCTTGCCAAGTAATCCGGAGGTCTCATCATGGAACTTGCCCTGAATCAACCTGCCCCGCTCCTGAAGCGCCTGTCGTGGTTCGACTGGCTATTTGCCGTCCTCGTTGCGTCGGGGGGGCTGTTTGCCCTGTCGCGTTTCGGCGAATTCATGGACATCTATGAAAAAGGCATCCTGCTGGCGGCCATTCCGGCACTGGTCGTGTTCGGCTGGTTCTGGAAACCCTTCCGCACACTCTTTGTCGTGGTCGGCGCGGTCAGCCTGTTCGCCATCAGCCAGTACCACGGCGACCTGGCGCGCATGGATGAAGCCTTCTTCCTCAAGTACCTGATTTCCAGCCAGGCGGCCATCATGTGGATGTGCGCCCTGTTCGGGCTCGCCACCCTGACCTATTGGGCAGGCCTGCTGGCGCGTTCCGAATTCACGATGAAAACCGCCAGCGCAATGACGTGGTCCGCCGTCGCACTGGGCTTTATCGGCCTGATGGTGCGCTGGTACGAGTCCTATCTGATCGGCACCGACGTCGGCCACATCCCGGTATCCAACCTGTACGAAGTGTTCGTGCTGTTCTGTCTCATCACCGCCATGCTGTATCTGTATTACGAGGCGCGCTACCAGACCCGGCAGATGGGTGCCTTCGTGCTGCTGGTGATCTCGGCGGCCGTTGGTTTCATCCTGTGGTACGCACTCGACCGCGATGCACAGGGCATCCAGCCGCTGGTCCCGGCACTCAAGTCCTGGTGGATGAAGCTGCATGTGCCCGCCAATTTCATCGGCTACGGCTCGTTCTCGATTTCCGCCATGCTGGGTGCCGCCTACCTGCTGGCGCAGCGCGGCATCCTCGCCAGCCGCCTGCCCAAACTGGAAGTGATCGACGACATCATGTACAAGTCGATCGCGATCGGCTTTGCCTTCTTCACGATCGCCACCATTCTCGGCGCCATGTGGGCGGCCGAAGCCTGGGGCGGCTACTGGTCGTGGGACCCGAAGGAAACCTGGGCGTTGATCGTGTGGCTCAACTACGCCGCCTGGCTGCATATCCGCCTGGTCAAGGGGCTGCGCGGGCCGATGCTCGCGTGGTGGGCGCTGGGTGGCCTGTTTGTCACGTCGTTTGCCTTCCTCGGCGTGAACATGTTCCTGTCTGGCCTGCATTCCTACGGCACCCTGTAAGCAGCCATCCTGATGGCCGCGACCCCTACTACCGCCGCCCGGCAATCCGGAATGCCCGAATCCCCCGCCCTCGCCCCGTTTTCGGGGTGAGGTGCTGAGCGACATCGCGCACCCCATGCAAAAAAAATGGCTGTTTGGCATCCCCGTGGCACTGGCCGCACTGGCGGCGGGAATCTGGCTGGCGCAGGCGCGCTATGCGCCACAAACGCCGGCGGCGGCCGCTGTCGCAGCGCTGTGGCAACTGCATTTTCCGGATGAACAGGGGCGCGAGCAGGCGCTGTCGCAATGGCGCGGGCAGGTCGTCGTGCTGAATTTCTGGGCCAGCTGGTGCGCGCCGTGCCGCGACGAGATCCCGGATTTCGTCGCCCTGCACGCGCAATATCGGCCCAAAGGCGTGGAATTTGTTGGCATCGCCATCGACAATCAGACCAACGTCGCCCAGTTCCTGCAGCATCTGCCGGTAAACTATCCGATTCTCATCGGCGAGGGTGGTGCCAGCAGCCTGGCGCGACAACTCGGCAACCCGAGTGGCGCGCTACCGTATACGATCGTGCTGGATCGCGACGGCCATATCGTGCTGAGCCATCTGGGGCGGCTGCCACGCGCCACGCTTGAACACGCCCTGCGCAAAATCGGCGCATAGTTGTGATTTAGCGTCAAGATCTGGAAATTTACCTTCATTTACGGCAAACTCGCCGCCATGACGACTAAACGAACCGGCCGCGCTGCGGCCAAATCGGTCCCCGGTCTGCACCCGCACGTGCTGGTTTTGCACGGTCCCAATCTCAATTTGCTGGGCCGCCGCGAACCCAAGCACTATGGCCTCGTCACGCTGGACGACATCAACCGTGCGCTGATCAATCGCGGAGAAGCCGCCGGTGCACACGTCGAAACCTTCCAGCACAACCACGAAGGCGCCCTGATCGACCGGCTGCACGAGGCCGCACGCGACCAGGTGGATTTCATCGTCATCAACCCGGCGGCCTACACCCATACCAGCATCGCCCTGCGCGACGCGCTGGCGGCCACCGCCATTCCGTTTGTGGAAGTTCATCTTTCCAACATTCACACGCGCGAATCCTTCCGCCACCACTCGTATTTCTCCGACCTTGCGGTCGGCGTCGTGTCCGGACTGGGCGCACACGGCTACGAACTGGCGCTGGAATATGCGCTGCGCCATCTTCAAAACAGGACTCCCCATGGATCTCAGAAAACTGAAAAAGCTCATTGACCTGGTCGAAGCGTCGGGTATCGCCGAGCTGGAAATCACCGAAGGCGAAGAAAAGGTCCGCATCGCCAAAAGCATTGCCGGCGCGCCGATGATGATGGCGCATGCACCGCAGATGATGCATGCGGCCGCTCCGGCGGCGGTAGCCGTTGCGGCGGCTCCGGCGGAAGACGCCGTCCCCGAGGGCCACATCGTGCGCTCGCCCATGGTCGGCACCTTCTATCGCGCCCCTGCACCCGGCTCCAAGAACTTTGCCGAAGTCGGCCAGAACGTGAATTCCGGCGACACGCTGTGCATCATCGAGGCGATGAAGCTGCTGAACGAAATCGAAGCGGATCAGGGCGGCGTCATCAAGGCCATCCTGGTCGAAAACGGCCAGCCGGTGGAATACGGCGAGCCCCTGTTTGAAATTGGGT
>DATCTE010000332.1:0-2279 GCA_036568085.1 Thiobacillus sp. | reverse complement strand
GAGCCACTCGGTGATGAGGCCGATCACGGGGTGCGTGGTGGCCGGCTCGAACTCGGTCGATTGCGCGTCTGCCATGCCGGCGACGTCGCGCGCGAATTCGACCACGGCGAGCTGCATGCCCAGGCAGATGCCCAGATACGGCACCTTGTTCTCGCGCGCATAGCGGATGGCGGCAATCTTGCCTTCCACGCCACGCTTGCCGAAGCCGCCGGGCACCAGGATGGCATCCATGTCCTTGAGGCCGTCGACGCCGGATTTCTCGATCTGCTCGGAGTCGATGTAATGGATCTTCACCCGGCTCTTCGTATGCATGCCGGCGTGGATCATCGCTTCGGACAGCGACTTGTAGGATTCGGTGAGATCGACATACTTGCCGACGAAGGCGATGTTGACCGTGTGCTGCGGGTGCTCCAGCGCATGCACCAGGTTTTTCCACACGCTCAAATCGGCCGCGCGCGCCAGGATGTTCAGCTTGTGGCATACGATCTCGTCGAGCATCTGGTCATGCAGCATCGCCGGGATCTTGTAGATCGAGTCGGCGTCCAGCACCTCGATCACCGCTTCGGGCCGCACGTTGGTGAAGAGCGCAATTTTCCGGCGTTCGTCCAGCGGAATCTCGCGGTCGGCGCGGCACAGCAGGATGTCGGGCTGGATGCCGATCTCGCGCAACTCCTTCACCGAATGCTGGGTCGGCTTGGTCTTCAGTTCGCCGGCGGTGGCGATGTAAGGCAGCAGCGTCAGGTGGATGAAGCAGGTGTTTTCGGGGCCGTCCTCGAACCCCATCTGGCGGATCGCTTCGAGGAACGGCAGCGATTCGATGTCGCCCACCGTGCCGCCGATCTCCACCAGCGCCACATCGGCGCCCGCCGCACCATCGCGGATATGGCGCTTGATCTCGTCGGTGATGTGCGGAATGACCTGCACCGTGCCGCCCAGGTAGTCGCCACGGCGCTCCTTGTCGATCACCGACTTGTAAATCTGCCCAGTGGTGAAGTTGTTACGCTTGCTCATGCGCGCGCTGGAGAAGCGCTCGTAATGGCCCAGGTCGAGGTCGGTTTCCGCGCCGTCGTCAGTGACGAACACCTCGCCGTGCTGGAACGGGCTCATGGTGCCGGGATCGACGTTGATGTACGGATCGAGCTTTAACAGGGTGACACGGATACCGCGCGATTCGAGCAGCGCAGCGAGTGAAGCGGAGGCGA
This sequence comes from Thiobacillus sp., assembly GCA_036568085.1. Taxonomy (GTDB): domain Bacteria; phylum Pseudomonadota; class Gammaproteobacteria; order Burkholderiales; family Thiobacillaceae; genus Thiobacillus. The sequence continues at coordinate 1,077 of DATCTE010000332.1, read as the reverse complement.
TCCCTTTCCCGAGGGAAGAAACCACCCCACCAGTGACAAACACATACTTCGTCATTTTATGAGCAGGGGCGGGTGATGACGGATTCTACTCCATCGCCCGTGATGGCTCAATGACAAGGCCGTTCAATGGCTGGCCAGCCGCCGCCAGGTCGCCACGACCGTGTCCGGATTGAGCGAAATCGAGCCGATCCCCTGCGCCACCAGCCAGTCGGCCAGATCGGGATGGTCGCTCGGCCCCTGGCCGCAGATGCCGACGTATTTGCCCTGCCGCTTGCACACGGCGATGGCCTCGGCCAGCAGCTTCTTCACCGCCGGGTTGCGCTCGTCGAAGCCTTCGGCCACCAGGCCGGAATCGCGGTCGATGCCGAGGGTGAGCTGGGTGAGGTCGTTGCTGCCGATGGAAAAGCCGTCAACGTAGTGCAGGAAATCCTCGGCCAGCAACACGTTGGACGGAATCTCGCACATCATGATCAGCCGCAGGCCGTTGTCGCCGCGCTTGAGCCCGTTGGCGGCCAGCAGCCCGGCCACAGCCGCGCACTCCTCCACCGTGCGCACGAAGGGAATCATCACCTCGACGTTGGAAAAACCCAGCGTCTCGCGCACCTTTTTCAGGGCCCGGCATTCCAGCTCGAACGCGGGGCGGAACATGGCCGAGACATAACGTGCCGCACCGCGCAGCCCCAGCATGGGGTTTTCCTCTTTCGGCTCGTAGCGCTCGCCGCCCACGAGGTTGGCGTACTCGTTGGATTTGAAATCCGACAGCCGCACGATCACCGGCTGCGGCCAGAACGCAGCCGCCAGGGTGGCGATGCCTTCGGCCAGCTTGTCGACGTAGAACGACACCGGGTCGGCGTAGCCGGCCGCACGTCGGTCGATTTCGTCGCGCAGGGCCTGCGGCTGGCCGGCGTAGTCGAGCAGCGCCAGCGGATGCACGCCGATCATGCGCGCGATGATGAACTCGAGCCGCGCAAGGCCGACGCCATGGTTCGGGATCTGCGCGAACTCGAAGGCGCGTTCGGGGTTGCCGACGTTCATCATCAGCTTGACCGGGGGTTCAGGCAGCGTCTCGCTTGCCAG
>DATCTE010000331.1:0-11772 GCA_036568085.1 Thiobacillus sp. | reverse complement strand
GGGGTCATGGAGAGGGTTTCAAAAGCCGCCGCCCGAGCAGCAGCGGCAGGCGCAGCACGAAGCCGATGAACAGCCGCGTATGCATCCAGGTCAGCAGCACGTTGTCGCGCAGGTACTTGAAATGCGAGATCCCGCCCTCTTCGGCGGACAGATAACGTACCGGCGCATCGAGGTTGAGCGGCCGCACCCCGGCCCAGCACAGGCGGACGACCGCCTCCGGGTCGAAATCGAAGCGGCGCATGAAACGGTTGCGCCGCATGATGCGCGTCAGCGGTGCGATTGGATAGACGCGGAAGCCGTACAGCGAATCGCCGACGCCCATCCACAGCGTCTCCAGGTTGGCCCAGCCATTCGACACCTTGCGGCCCTTGACGCGCAGGGCCGGTGCTTCCGGCCCGAACACCGGCTTGCCCAGCACCATCGCGCCCGGCTCCGCCTGCGACGCCGCCATGAAGGCAGGGATCAGTTCGGCCGGGTGCTGGCCGTCGGAATCCATGGTCAGCGCATGCGTGTAGCCGGCGGCGGCGGCCTCGGTGATGCCCGCCAGCACCGCCGCGCCCTTGCCGCGGTTCTGCGGCAGCACGATGACGTGCAGGCCCGCGTCGGCGGTGGCCAGCGCCTGCAGCTGCGCATCCGTGCCGTCGGTGCTGCCGTCGACGACGACCCACACCGGCGTCCACTGCGCGCGCGCCGCCCTCACCGTTTCCAGCACCTGGGGACCGGGGTTGTAGCTGGGGATCAGGACGAGATGGGTCGGCGAGGAATGCGGCATGGCTTCAGGCAGCGGTCGACGGCAGAACCCTGCCCAGTTCCGTGCGGAAATAGGCCTCCAGCTCGGCAGTGAAGGCGGGAATGTCGGCCGGCGGTGGGAAGCGCCGGCCAAGGCGGATGCGAAAGGACAGCGGCAGTTCAGGACGGCGGAACAGCGGCCAGGCCTTGCCCAGGTAGGGTGTGGAAAATTCGATCAGCAGCGTCTGCACCGGTACGCCGGCACGGCTGGCAATCAGGCCGACCGCCGACTGGCAGGCGTCGACCGGGAAACGCACGGTCCGCGTACCCTCCGGAAAGATCACGAGCTGCGCGCCGCCCCGCAATTCCTCGCGCGCCTTCAGGATCATCTCCAGCGGCGCATCGTTGCGGATATAGCGGGCCAGGCGAGCCGCCGCGCCGAACAGGATGTTGTCCAGCAGGCTCGCCTTCATCACGCACACCGCATTCGGCAGGCGCGAGACGATCATCACCGCGTCGAGCAGGGAAGGATGGTTGGCCGCGACGATCAGCGGCCCCTGGCCGTGCAGACGGTCGAGTTCGGAGAGATCGAAGCGGGCGGCGCACAGCCACGTCAGCAGGGTGAGATAGCCGCGAAAGCCGCCGGAGATGACAGCCCGCCCCAGCGGCTGGCCGATGCGGCGCGGCAGCAGCGGGTGGAGCAGCATCGCGAATGGCAGCCAGAGGAGGCAGATCGCCGCCAGCGCGCCCAGGCCGATGACCATGGCGATCGTTTCATAGGCAGCCCACAGCGGGTTGCGCGCAGGCAGGCGTTCAGTCATCGACGCGCACACGTGTCGCCGACTATCCGCGACACAGCCAGTGCCCGCACGACAGCAAACCTGCCTGCTGTGGCCATCAGCCATTCCCCAGGCCATGCGAGGCCATCGCCTCGATTTCGAGCAGCAGGTCGGCGCGGCAGATGTCGGCCTGCACATAGAGCACGTCCGCTCCGCCGACCCGTGGCGCGAGCGTGTCGCGGATCACGGGAAAATCGGCCGCATGGCGCACATAGACGCGGTACGCCAGCTCGTCGAGCGAGAAAGGCCACGAACGCGCCGCGCGATTGGCCTCGGCGACGACTGCGGCGATGTTGTCCAGCGCCTCGCGGCATTGCCCGGCGACGTCGTCGGGATGAATCGTGCGGTAGCCGACGATGCTGGCGGTGCCGGAAATGAACAGGATTTCCTGCCCGGGCGGGTGAACCAGCGCCGCGCGCGAGAAGATCGGTGCCCGCGGTCCGTATTCGGCCGGATACTCGCAGGCGCTGACCTGACGGGGATTCTCGAGCGGCACGGCCGGCGTCGCGCCGGCCAGGAAGGCAATCGACAGCGGGCCGCCGGTCAGGCCAAGGGCGCAGGCCGCCGGCATGTTGCCGGTGGCGCTGCGGCGATGGGCGATGAACGCGTCCTGGCGGCCGACATTGAACTGGCGGTAGCGTTCCAGCCCATGCGTCTCGGCATTGATGTCGGCCATGTAGTTCCAGATTCGCCACAGATGCGGCAGCTTCTGCGTGTCGAGCAAGCGGAAGATGCGGTGGTAGGCTGCCTCGCTCGCGGCCTGCAGCGGCGGGCGCTCAGTCATCGCGGCAAATTGGGCTTCGTCCAGATCGATGACGCCGAACAGGATGTCGCCGGCCCGCCGCCAGATGATGCCCTCGTTCGCGCCGTGCACGCACGGGCCGGCCAGCCGCCAGGTTTCCTGAACGGCGGCGTCCCGCTCCGCCCCGAGCAAGGGCGCGCAGATCGCCTGGATCGGCCACCCCGACGCGGACGCGGACACCGCCTGACCCAGCAGTGCACCGCCAAGTTCGCTTCCGGTATGACGTGAAGTGGGGGGCGACGAGGAATGAAATTGCAGCGTCACTATGCGTTGTACACGGCCGGGTCATCGACCTTGCGGATATTGAAGCGCCGCTCTTTCCAGGCCATGAATGCACGCCTGGGCTGGAAGATGTTGGCGAAGTAGTAGAGCGCCTTGAAGATCCAGATCGAGCGCCAGATCGGCGTCCTGCCGAAGATGTCGCCAGCCAGCACCGACAGCAGCGCCTCCTTCACCCGGAAGACGTTTTTCGGGCCCATGAAAAAATCGCGCATGATCGGGTTGGTCACCCGGTAGATGAACCACGAGAACTGCTTCGGGCCGCGCCGCATCAGCGCATCGAAACGCTTCAGCGCGGCCGGTGCGGCAGCAGGGTTCTGCAGGCAGGCGTCGATGGCTTCGGCCCCGATCACGCCGCTGTTCATCGCCAGCCACACGCCGGACGAGAACACCGGGTCGATGAAGGCGTAGGCATCGCCGAGCAGCAGGTAGTTGGCCCCGTGGGTGCGGTCGGCCACATAGGAGAAATTCCCGGTCGCCTCGACCTCGGTCATCAGGTTCGCATCCTTCAGGCGCAGCGCCAGTTCCGGGCAGGTCGCGATGTTGTCCAGCAGGAACTGCTGCAGGCTGCGCGTACCCTTGGTCTTCATGTGGTACGGCCAGGTCACCATGCCGACGCTGGTGGTGTCGTTCATCATCGGGATGAACCAGAACCAGCCATGATCGAACCAGAAAATCGTGATGTTGCCTTCGTCCTGGCCTTCGTGGCGCCTGGCATGGGCGAAGTGGCCATAGACCGCCGAACTGTTGTGCCGGGGGTTGCGGTGCTTGATCTGGAAACGATGGGCGAGGAAGGTGTCGCGGCCGGAGGCGTCGACGACGAAGCGCGCCTGCCATTCGGTTTCGCGGCCGTCGTCGTGGCGGGCACGGACCGTCGCCGTCTGGTCCGGCAGGAAATCGACCGCGTTCACCTTGCAGCCCTGGTGCACCTCGACCCCCTTCGTCGCCGCGTTGCGGATCAGGATGTCGTCGAGCTCGGCGCGCTTGACCTGGTAGGCGTAGGGCATCGACTTGTCCCAGGCGTCGGCGAAATGGAAGACCTGGGTCCTGTCATGGTACGGCGACACGAATTCGGCTGCCCATTTCTCCATGCCGATCGTCTTCACTTCGTCAGCCACGCCGAGCCGCTCGAACAGGGGCAGGTTGGCCGGCAGCAGCGACTCGCCGATGTGGAAGCGCGGATGCCGCGCCTTTTCCAGCAGCACCACCTGGTGGCCCTTTTCCGCCAGCAGCGGCGCCACCGTCGAGCCGGCGGGCCCCCCGCCGATCACCAGTACATCGCACTGGCGACGTTTCACCCTTTGATCTTGCTGTTCCATTGGCTCAACTTTCACAGTCTTTCCTGCCCCGGCAGGCGGGATGCCTTGCGCCACGTGCAGATTGCCCTTTGCAGGCAACGAAATTATACCGGGGGGCTCAGGCGCGCTTGATCAGGGTGCCGACCCCTTCCGGCGTCAGAACCTCCAGCAGCAGCGCGTGCTCGACGCGGCCGTCGATGATGTGTGCGGTTTTCACGCCGCTGTTCACCGCATCCACCGCGTAGCCGACCTTGGGGATCATGCCGCCGGAGATGGTGCCGTCGGCGATCAGTTCGTCGACTTCGCGCGGAATCAGCCCGGTCAGAAGACGCATCTGCTTGTCGAGCACGCCCGGCGTGTTGGTCATGAAAATGACCTTTTCCGCCTGCAGCACGCCGGCGATCTTGCCGGCCGCGACGTCGGCGTTGATGTTGTAGGCGTTGCCCTCGGAGTCGGTGCCGAGCGGCGCCACCACCGGGATGAAATCGCGCGCGTCGAGCACCTGGATGATTTCCGGGTCGATGCTGGTGATCTCGCCGACCTGGCCGATGTCGAGCAGCTCGTCGGCCTTTTCCTTGCTCGGCACCAGCATCTTCTTGGCGTGGATGAAGTTGCCGTCCTTGCCGGTCAGCCCCACCGCGCGGCCGCCGTGCTTGTTGATCAGGGTGACGATGTCCTGGTTGACCAGGCCACCGAGCACCATTTCGACCACGTCCAGCGTTTCCTCGTCGGTCACCCGCATGCCCTGGATGAACTCGCTCTGCTTGCCGATGCGCTGCAGCAGGCCGGCGATCTGCGGCCCGCCGCCGTGCACCACCACCGGGTTCATCCCCACCAGCTTCAGCAGCACCACGTCCTTGGCGAAGGCCTCCATCAGGTGCCGCTCGGTCATGGCGTTGCCGCCGTACTTGATGACGATGGTCTTGTCGTAGAAACGCTGGATATAGGGCAGCGCCTCGGACAGGATGTTGGCCTTCTCGGCGGCGGTGTGGGGCGTGGTCATGGCGACTCCGGATTCGATTGCGCGGATTTTACGCCAATAAAAAAGGCGGCGCGCGGCCGCCTTTCTACCCGACCGGGCAGATTTACTGCACCGCCAGCCGTCTGGCTGCTGCAGCCGTTTTCTTCGGCAGTACCAGCTCCAGCACGCCATCCTGATAGCGGGCGCTTGCTGCCCCCTCGTCGACCTCGTGCTCCAGCACAAAGCTGCGGCTGACACGGCCGACATGGCGCTCGCGACGCAGCACTTTTTCGCCTTCCTTCTGCTCGGCGCTCTTTTTCACTTCGGCACTGATCGACACGGTATTGCCGTTGATGCTGACGTGGATGTCATCCTTGTTCACGCCCGGAATATCGGCGTGAACGGCATAGGCTTTTTCATCCTCTCTCACATCCATGCGAATCAGCGGCATGTCCCGGTCCATCTTCACCGGGCGGAAGAAGCCGCGGAACAGGTTATCCAGCGCGTCCGTTTCGAACGGGTCGTAGCGGGTGATATGGGCCATCATGTCCTCCTTCAGGTTGACAAACAGTACGGATGAATCCGATCTGGGGTGGCCGGCTTCCATTTCAAGAGCCGGAGTTGCAGCAGGGTGCGCCTGCCTCTAAAGTGCCTGCACCCTGCGCCATGCAGGAAAAGGATCATCAATGGATACGCTCGATGCGCATACCTGGCTGGCCGACCATGGGGATTATCTGTTCCGGGTGGCACGCCGCCAGCTGCACTCCGACGAACTGGCCGAAGACGCGGTGCAGGAAACCCTGCTCGCCGCGCTCACCGCCCGGACCCGCTACGCCGGCGACGCCAGCCCCCGAACCTGGCTCACCGGCATCCTCAAGCACAAGATCGTCGACCTGATCCGGCGCAGCGTGCGCGAGGTCGAGATCCCCTGCGACGCGGACGGCGAGGAGGCTGTCGACCTCCTCTTCAAGCAGGACGGCCATTGGGCCGAGCCGCTGCGCCCCTGGGGCAACCCGCAGGCCGAGGCTGAACTGGGCCAGCTGCGCCACGTACTGGACGAATGCGCCGACCGGCTGAAGCCGGTCATGGCGCAGGTGTTCAGCCTGCGCGAGGTGGCCGGCATGGAAACCGAAGAAATCTGTAAGGAATTGGGGATCACGCCGACCAACTGCTGGGTCCTGTTGCATCGGGCGCGGTTGTTCATGCGGCAATGCCTGGAATTGAATGGCTTTTCGAAGGCAGGTGCGGCATGAAATGGATACCGACGTGCAAGGAAACCACCGTGCTTGCCTCGCGCGCCATGGACCAGCGGCTGCCGTTTTCCGACCGCATGGCGCTGCGGCTGCACCTCGCCATCTGCGAGAACTGCGCCCGCTTCAACCGGCAGCTGCAGGAAATGCGCCGCCTGTTTCGCGAGGAAGCGGCTGCAGACGATCATGCAGCGGGCCTCACTGCCGAGGCCCGGAAGCGCATCGCGACCAAATTGCAAAACAAGCCCGATACCTGATGCGTTGCGCCACGCCGGAAAAAATCGCCGGCGGCAGCCGCCACCCCGGTCCTGCGAGCCAGCGCCGGCTTGCTCAATGACCTGCGTGCGCGGCGCGATCCCGAGCTGCGCAGTTTAGTGCTGCATGGCGCCGCCGCCCATGTTCATGGCACGCGCGACCGCTTTCACCTCGACCGTCTGCCGCTTGCCGCCCGACTCCACCACCAGCGTGAGCGGAATGACATCGCCTGCCGCGATCGGCTTCTTCAGGTTCATCAGCATGATGTGGAAGCCGCCGGGCTCGAGCGAGACGGTCTTGCCTTTGGGCAGGTCGATCTTCACCTCGCGCATGTGCATCACACCGCCGTCCATGTTCATTTCGTGCACTTCCACCCGCGGCACGACGGAGCTGGAGACGCTGAGCAGGCGCGCGTCGGCGTCGGCCTGGATCTGCATGTAGGCCCCGCTGACGGGTTGGCCCGGCATGGTGGCGCGTGCCCATGCATCTGTCACGCTGACGTTGGCGGCCCAGGCGGCTTGCGCGACCAGGCTGGCAGCGGCGGCAATCATCCATCCATAACGCTTCATGTTCATGTCCTCTTCTCTCAAAAACGCATCGTCAAACCCAGGGTCGCGGCCCAGTCTGCGGTCAGCTGCGTCCCGTTCACATTCTGAACCAGCGGCAGCTGGACCAACCCATAAATCTGTGTGTCGCCACCGAGCGGCACCGCCAGGCCGGGTGAAAAATAGACATATTTTCCGCCGCTGTCAGCCGGCTCGGCGTTGAGGCCGGTGTCGTGCCCACGCCAGAGGAGATTGATTTGCGCGAGCGCGTGCACCGCGCCCAGCGGATACGCCATGCCCGCATCCAGGCTGACACGGTCGCCCGGCTGGTAATCCTGCCGCGTGCTGACCGCATGCTGCCAGTTCACCTGCGTATGCCAGCTGGCTTGCGCGAGACGGCCGGAGACGAATCCGCCCGCAATCAGATCGGTTGAGCCGGTGCCCGGCTGCAAGGACCGCTCGGCCAGCTCGCCTTCAGCATTGCGTACATCGATCGAGCCCGTGGGCAGCTTGATGCCACCGATCAGGCCATAGGAACGGTCGTGCGCAGACTGCGCATCGTCCAGCCGCAGGTGCGCCAGCACCCGCACATCGCCGAGCCGGGTGAAGTCCCAACTTTCCGGTTCGGGTCCGCCTGCCCCATTGAATACATGGGCGTGGTCGCGCGATACCAGCGGCACCTGCAGCGCCAGATTCAGCGAGGGGCTGAAGGCATGACTCAGGCTGGCGACAAGATTCCGGTTGCGCGTCCTGATCTCGTCGTGCTCGCCCACCGTGCCCGAAGCCGTGGCCTTGTCCGTGCCGGACCTCAGCTGGTCCTGACTGATGGCTTCCATGCGCAGATCGAGCCGCGTGGCGTCGTCCTGCCACGGCGCCTGCGTATCCCAGTCGGTGTTGAGCGAGCAGAAAGCTGAGCCGCAGCTGGCCTCGGCAGCCAGAGGAAGCAGCAGCAGGGACAGGGCGAGGCCGGTTTGTCGGGCGAGATTCATCGGTATTTTCGTTGTCTGGTCAGATCGCTGCACGATAACAAATTGCGTCCGCCGTGCAGTGCGACATATTGCCGCACACCGCGCCCAGAAACGCCATCCGATCCGCACGCTCCCTGTTTGCGACAATTTGCCACATTCTCGTGCGCGGACGACATCCCTAGACTCGCAAACGTTTCGACGATCACGAGAAAAACATGCTGTTGTCCAGAAAGCCGCTCTCCCTTGCCATCTCGCTTGCCCTGTCTGCGCTGGGGCACAACGCTGCCGCGCAGGACGATCCGCCGCTTGCGTCCCCGGAACCCCTCATGACCGTGGTCGTCGTCGGATCGGAACCCGCGGATGCCGATCTCAGCAGCGCAACGCTGGATGCAGCCACCGTGCTGCCCATGCGTGCAGCCACCAGCGACACGGCCACCCTGCTCAGGGACGTGCCGGGGGTCAGCGTCTACGGCGCCGGCGGCGTGTCCAGCCTGCCGGTGATCCACGGTCTGGCCGATGACCGCCTGCGCACCAGGGTCGACGGCATGGACCTGATCGCGGCCTGTCCGAATCACATGAATCCGGCGCTTTCCAGCATCGATCCCACCCGGGTCGACAGCATCAAGGTCTACGCCGGCATCACCCCTGTCAGCGTCGGCGGCGACAGCATCGGCGGCACCCTCATCGTGGAATCGGCCGAACCGCAGTTCGCCCGAGCCGGCGAGGGCGTCCTGACCCAGGGCGAGGTCGGCGCCTTCTACCGCAGCAACGGCAATGCGATGGGCGCCAATCTTTCCGCGACGGTGGCCGGTGAAAATCTGAGCCTGACCTATACCGGCTCGACGGCGCAGTCGGACAACTACAAGGCGGGCGACAGCTTCAAGACGACGACCGCGACAGGCCGCATCGGGCATACGCTGCCGCTCGACGAAGTCGGCTCCACCGCCTACAAGGCGATCAACCAGGCGCTCGACATCGCGCTACGCAACGAGAACCACCTGTTTGACCTGAAGCTGGGGCACCAGCACATCCCGTACGAGAACTTCCCGAACCAGCGCATGGACATGACCGACAACACGAGCGATCAGGTCAACCTTGGCTACACCGGACAGTATCAGTGGGGCATACTGAAGGCGCGGGTCTACCACGACAAGACCGAGCACGAAATGGACTTCGGGGACGACAAGCGATTCTGGTACGGGAGCGCCTCCAATGTGCCTGTGCCGGGCACCCCATGTTCGCCCATTTCGAGCACGTGCGCCGCGGGCATGCCGATGTACACCGAAGGAAAAACCACCGGCGTGTCAGCCAATGCCAAGGTCCCGCTGTCCAGGCGCGATACGCTGCGGGCAGGCGCCGAATATCAGGCCTATCGCCTGGACGACTGGTGGACGCCTTCCGGCGCCGGCATGTGGCCCGGCACCTTCTGGAACATCAACAATGGCCAGCGCGACCGCTACGCCCTGTTCGGCGAGTGGGAATCGAAAATCAGTCCGCAATGGACGGGCCTGCTGGGCCTGCGCCATGAGACGGTCAAAATGGATACCGGCGATGTGCGCGGCTACAACACGTCAAGCGGTCCCACCCTCGCCGACGCCGCCGCCTTCAATGCCCAGGACCACAGCCGGACCGATCACAACTGGGACCTGACCGCGCTGGCGCGCTATGCCCCGGATACCACGCAAACCTATGAGGTTGGCGTGGCGCAAAAGACCCGTTCGCCCAATCTGTATGAGCGCTACACCTGGTCCACCTGGACCATGGCGGCGGTCATGAACAACTTCGTCGGCGACGGCAACGGCTATGTGGGCGACCTCAACCTCAAGCCGGAGGTGGCGCATACGCTGAGCCTTGCTGCCGACTGGCACGATGCCGGCAAGAAGGTCTGGGCCGTGCGCGTCGCGCCGTACTACACGCATGTCAGGGACTACATCGACGCCAGATGCCTTGCGGCCAGCTGCCCCGACGGGCAATTCAACGTGCTCAGGTACGTCAACCAGTCGGCCCGCCTGTATGGCGTCGATATCTCCGGCCATGTCCTGGCATCCAGCACGCCCGCCTATGGCGACTTCACCGTGAGCGGCATCGTGAATGTCACCCGGGGCGAAAACCGGGATACGGGCGACAACCTGTACAACATCATGCCCCTGAACGCGAAACTGGCACTGACGCAAAAACGGGGGCGTCTGACCAATACGCTGGAAGCGCAATTCGTCGCGGCGAAGAACGACGTCTCGGATGTCAGGAACGAGATCAAGACGGCCGGTTACAGCCTGTTCAACCTGCGCAGCAGTTACCAGTGGAAGCAGGTCCGCCTGGACGTCGGCATCGACAACCTGTTCGACACCGGCTATGCACTGCCGCTGGGTGGCGCCTATGTCGGGCAGGGCACGACGATGTCGATCAACGGGATCCCCTGGGGCATCGCCGTCCCCGGCCCCGGCCGCTCGATCTATGCCGGCCTGAACTATCGGTTCTAGGCGCTGCACGCCAACTCCCCAAGCCCAAGCCCCGTGCCCATGCACGGGGCTTTTTCCATTCCGCACCCTCCGGGTTCGGCAGCGGCGGGCAAAAAAATCCCGCCGGGCAGGCGGGAGAGAATTGGGTCCATGCGCGGTAAGGCGCCCTTGTACTTTAGGCGGGACACGCAGTGCGCACAATTGGACAAATTGTCGCAGCCCGCAGCACGCGACGGCACGGGCATTACAATGGCGGCCATGTCGTCCGCGACCGACTCCACCCTGCTGTCCACCCTGCCCGCCCGCGCCCTGCTGGGGCGTTTGCTGGCGGTGCGCGTGTCGCTGATCGCCGGCTGGGCAGCCGGCATCGCCTGGCTCGACTGGGGCCTCCATATCCCGATGCCGCTGCTGCCGATGGGCGCAGTGCTGCTGCTCATGGGGCTGTTTTCGCTCACCACCGCATGGCGGCTGCGGCTGGACATGCCCGCCACGCAGATGGAATTTCTGGCGCACCTGCTGGCCGACCTCACCGCGTTTGCGGTGCTGGTGTTCTTCAGCGGCGGCGTGACCAATCCCTTCGTCTCGCTGATGCTGATGCCGGTCGTCATCGCCGCGATCAGCCTGCGCCCGTGCTGGGTCTGGCTGCTGGCGGCGGTGGCCGGGGGCTTCTATGGCCTGCTGCTGCTTTATTTCAGGCCGCTGGCGATAGCCGACCCGGTCGCCGCCTACGGCATGCATCTGGCCGGCATGTGGTTCAACTTCCTCATCAGCGCCGGGCTGATCGCCTTCTTCGTCACCCGCATGCACGCCGCCTTGCGCGCGCGCGACCAGGAGTTGTCCGCCCTGCGCGAAAAGCAGCTGCGCGACGAGCGCATCGTCGCGCTCGGCACCCAGGCGGCGCTGGCGGCGCACGAACTCGCCACGCCGCTCGCCACCATCCAGACCACTGCGCACGAACTCGCCCGCGAATTCGCCAACGATCCCGACATCGGCGCCGACTGCCATCTGCTTGAAAAGCAGGCACAGGCCTGCAAGCTGATCCTCACCCAGCTTGCTGCACGCGCACAGGACACGTCGTCCGCATCACTGCCCCTCGATGCCTGGCTCGCCGCGCTGATCGAGCGCTGGCAGGTGCTGCGCCCCGACGCGCATATCGAACTCAGGCCTGCGCACGACCGCCGCGACTTCAGCCCGCCCGACGGGCTGGAGCAGGCGATCCTGAATGTGCTGAACAATGCGGCCGACGTCTCGCCCCACGCCGTCGAGGTCGAAACCACAACCGACCATGAAGCGCTGCGGATCGACATCGCGGATCGCGGCCCCGGGTTTTCTCCCGAACAGAAAGCTCAGGCGGGGCGCGTGCTGTTCAGCGGCAAGCCGGGGCGCG
>DATCTE010000330.1:0-2451 GCA_036568085.1 Thiobacillus sp. | reverse complement strand
CTGAGTTAGAGGCCAAATCCCAGCGCCGGCGCTTTGCTCATCGGCGAGGCCGGGGTGGGCAAGACCGCCATTGTCGAGGGCCTGGCCCAGCGTATCGTCAACGGCGAGGTGCCGGAGGGGCTGAAGAACAAGCGCGTGCTGTCGCTGGACATGGGCGCGCTGATCGCCGGCGCCAAGTTCCGCGGCGAGTTCGAGGAGCGCCTGAAGGGCGTGCTCAACGAGCTGGCCAAGCAGGAAGGGCAGGTCATTCTGTTCATCGACGAGCTGCACACCATGGTCGGCGCCGGCAAGGCCGAGGGCGCGATCGACGCCGGCAACATGCTGAAGCCCGCATTGGCGCGCGGCGAACTGCATCTGATCGGCGCGACCACGCTCGACGAATACCGCAAATACATCGAGAAGGACGCCGCGCTGGAACGCCGCTTCCAGAAGGTCCTGGTCGACGAGCCCAGCGTCGAATCGACCATCGCCATCCTGCGCGGCCTGCAGGAGCGCTACGAACTGCACCACGGCGTCGACATCACCGACCCGGCGATCGTCGCCGCGGCGGAACTCAGCCATCGCTACATCACCGACCGCTTCCTACCCGACAAGGCGATCGACCTGATCGACGAGGCCGCCGCACGCATCAAGATGGAAATCGACTCCAAGCCCGAGGTAATGGACAAGCTCGACCGCCGCATCATCCAGCTGAAGATCGAGCGCGAGGCGGTGAAGCGGGAAACCGACGAGGCGTCGAAAAAGCGCCTGTCCCTGCTGGAAGACGAAATCGACAAGCTCGGCCGCGAATACGCCGACCTGGAGGAAATCTGGAAGGCCGAGAAGGCCCAGGTGCAGGGCTCCGCGCACATCAAGGAAGAAATCGACAAGCTGCGCGGCGAGATGGTCGAGCTGCAGCGTCAGGGCAAGCTCGACAAGGTCGCCGAGATCCAGTACGGCAAGCTGCCGCAGCTGGAAGCGCAACTGAAGCAGGCCGAGGTGGCGGGCGCCGGCAAGCCCGCGTTCAAGCTCTTGCGTACCGAAGTCGGCGCCGAGGAGATCGCTGAGGTCGTCTCGCGCGCAACGGGCATCCCGGTGTCCAAGATGCTGCAGGGCGAGCGCGACAAGCTGCTGCACATGGAAGACAAACTGCACAGCCGCGTGGTGGGTCAGGACGAAGCCGTGCGCGTCGTCTCCGATGCCATCCGCCGCTCGCGTGCCGGCTTGAGCGATCCCAACCGGCCGCTCGGTTCCTTCCTGTTCCTCGGACCCACCGGCGTCGGCAAGACCGAGCTGTGCAAGACGCTGGCCGAATACCTGTTCGATTCCGCCGACCACATGATCCGCATCGACATGAGCGAGTTCATGGAGAAGCACTCGGTCGCCCGCCTCATCGGCGCGCCACCCGGCTATGTCGGTTATGAAGAGGGCGGCTACCTGACCGAAGCGGTGCGCCGTAAGCCCTATTCCGTCATCCTGATGGACGAGGTGGAAAAGGCGCACCCGGACGTGTTCAACGTGCTGCTGCAGGTGCTCGATGACGGCCGGCTGACCGATGGCCAGGGCCGCACCGTGGATTTCCGCAACACCGTGATCGTGATGACCTCCAACCTGGGATCGCAGATGATCCAGCAGATGGCCGGCGACGATTATCAGGTGGTGAAGCTCGCCGTGCTGGGCGAAGTGAAGTCCTACTTCCGCCCCGAGTTCATCAACCGCATCGACGAGGTCGTCGTGTTCCACGCGCTGTCCGAATCGCATATCGCCAGCATCGCGCGCATCCAGCTGCAGGGCCTCGAGCAGCGCCTCGCGCAGATGGAGATGAAGCTCGACGTCAGCGATGCGGCGCTGGCCGAAATCGCCAAGGCCGGCTTCGATCCGATCTACGGCGCCCGGCCGCTCAAACGCGCGATCCAGAGCGAGCTCGAAAATGCGCTGGCGAAGGAAATCCTGGCGGGGCATTTCGCGCCCAAGGACACCATCCGTGTCGATGCGCAGGGCGGGGTGTTCAGTTTCGAGAAGGCGGCCTCGCAGCCGGTTTGACCCGGCCGGGCTTGCCGAAAAAGAGGGCGGGGTTCCGCCCTCTTTTTTGTGGGGTAGGGGCGCCCCGGCCGAACAAGGGCGCTTGCGTGCACGCTTCCAGGCAGCGACAGGAATTCATCGGTAAATGGTAGGCTGTGTCTTGTTCCCCTTCGCGTTCAAGCCATCGGCAAGATGATGCCCCCTCAGCCTTCTGGAATCTGGCTCGTTATCACCCACCTGGGTGCGGCCGGCATCATGCTGCCGATGCTCGCGCTGATCACGGCCGAACTTTGGCTGGCCGGGCAGAAATCCGCGCTGCTGACCTGGATGCTGGCGATGACGGCAGGCGTCGTGATCGTGCTCGCCGGCAAGATCGCCTTCATCGGCTGGGGGTGGGGAAGCGCGTCCCTGAATTTCACCGGTATCAGCGGCCACACCATGCTGGCGTCC
>DATCTE010000329.1:0-4953 GCA_036568085.1 Thiobacillus sp. | reverse complement strand
ACCACCAGTCCCAGCACATGCAGGATAGGAAGGATGCGGCGCATGATTCAGAAGAAGCCGAAACCGACCTGAAGCAGTTTTTCCACCTTGGGAATGATGCGCTTGTTGAGCACAAACACGATGAGGTGGTCTTCCGCCTCGATCAACGTGTCATGGTGGACGATGATGACATCGTTGTTGCGGATGATCGCGGCGACCGTGGCGCCCTCAGGCAGGTCGATCTCCGCGATACGCCGGCCGACGACACGCGAGGTCTTGGCGTCGCCATGCACTGCCACCTCCAGCACTTCGGCCGCGCCGCGCCGCAACGAATGCACTGCCACCATGTCGCCGCGGCGGATCTTGGACAGCAAGGGTCCGACCGTGGCTTGCGCAGGCGAGATGGCAATGTCGATCTGTCCACCCTGCACCAGATCGACATAGGCCGATCGGTTGATCAGCGCGATCACGCGGTGCGCGCCCATGCGCTTGGCCAGCAACGCCGACATGATGTTGTCTTCGTCGTCGTTGGTGAGTGCGCAGAATACATCCATGGCGGCGATGTTTTCCTGTTCCAGCAACTCCTCGTCGGTCGCGTCGCCCTGCAATACCAGCGTGTGGTGAAGCTGTTCGGCCAACAGCTTGCTGACCGCCTTGTTGTGATCAATGACCTTCACGTCGTAATCGCGTTCGATACGCGCAGCCAGGCGCCGCCCGATATTGCCGCCGCCAGCGATCATGACTTTCTTGACCGGACGTTCGATGCGGCGCAGCTCGCGCATCACCGAGGGAATATCCTCTTTGCGCGCAAGGAAGAACACCTCGTCGCCAGGCTCGATCACGGTGATCCCTCTGGGAACGATACCGCGGTCGCGCCGGTAAATTGCGGGAATGCGGCACTCCAGATTCGGCATGTGGCGCTTGATGTCCTGCAGTTCATGCCCCACCAGCGGACCGCCATGGTAGGCGCGTACTGCAATCAGACGCACCTTGCCGTCGGCGAAATCGAGCACTTGCAGGGCCTCCGGGTGTTCCATCAGTCGCCGCAGGGTGTCGGTCACTTCCTGTTCCGGGCTGATGACGTCATCCACGCCGAAATACTCGGCCAGAAAGCCGGCTTCCATTCCCAGGAAATCGTTCGAGCGGATGCGCGCGATGCGCGTGGGCACATTGAACTGGGTCGACGCGATGCGGCACGCCACCAGGTTGGTTTCGTCGCTTTGCGTGACCGCGACCAGCATGTCGGCATCTTCGGCACCGGCCTGCTTCAGCACCGAGGGATGCGCCGCGTGGCCGCGCACGGTGCGCAGATCGAAGCGGTCCTGCAACAGCGCCAGGCGCGCGGCGTCGAGGTCGACGACAGTGATGTCGTTGTTTTCGGCGACCAGACTTGCCGCCAGATTGCCGCCGACCTGGCCTGCTCCGAGGATGATGATTTTCAAGCGTGTTCCCTGGGCCTACAGGTCTTCGTCGAGACGACGGCCGTGCCGGATGTTCAGCTGTTTCAGCTTGCGGTAAAGGTGCGTCCGCTCCAGCCCTGACTTGTCGGCGACGCGGGTCATGCTGCCGCCTTCCTTCTGGATCAGGTGTTCGAAATACATGCGCTCGAAGGCGTCGCGCGCCTCGCGCAGCGGGATGTCGAGCGGGATGCCATGCGCGACGGCAGGCGCCGACTGCTTCATCGGGGCCAGCACGCGGTTGACGTCAACGGCGTCAATTTCACTCGCCAGCGCGGTGACCGCCAGCGTGCGCACCACGTTGTTGAGCTGCGGCAGGTTGCCCGGCCAGTCGAAGTTGCGCAACTGGTTCAGGGCCGGCGTCGTGAGCCGCCGCACCGGACAGACGCCCGCTTCGATCAGCTGCGCCAACATGAAGTTGGCGACCTCGGGGATGTCTTCGCGATGCTCGCGCAAGGGCGGCACCTGGATGGCGAGGCTGGACAGGCGATAGTACAGGCGGCTGTCGAATTCGCCGGCCGTGACCATGGCGTCGAGGCTGCGGCTGGACGCGCACACCAGACGCGCGCCGCTGCCTTCGATGCGGTCGAGCAGCAACCCCAGGCCTTTTTGTTCCAGGCGCGCCAGTTCGCATACTTCGGGCAAGTAAAGCGTGCCGCTGCCAAGCGTTTCGACAAAGCTCAGGGGATCGGATACCAGTCGCGCACGATCCTTGATCTCGACCCATGGCGTGGAAGGCTGGTGCAGAAAATGCGCACAAATTTCAAAGCCGCTGCCCGACTCGCCCAGCAGCAGCACCGGCGCGGTGTTGCCGGCAATCTGGGAGAGGCGTTTTTTGAGTTCGAGGATCAGCGGGCTTTTGCCAAGCGCCGACAAATCCATGCTGGCGGTGCGCCGGGGCAGGGCCACGCCGCGCTTGATCGCCTTGTTGACGGTATCGATCAGCTTGGCCAGCGCCACCGGTTTTTCCAGGAAGTCGGTCGCGCCGAGGCGGGTGGCCTCGACGGCGGTATCGATGGTGCCGTGGCCGGACATCATCACCACCGGCATGGTGAGCTGGCCGCCACCCGCCCATTCCTTCAGCAGGGTCACGCCGTCGGTGTCGGGCATCCAGATGTCGAGCAGGACCAGATCCGGGCGCCGATGCGCACGGAAGGCGCGCGCCGCTTCGGCGTTTTCCGCCAGGTGCACGTCATAGCCTTCGTCGGTGAGGATCTCCGACAGCAATTCACGAATGCCCACTTCGTCGTCCACGACGAGAATATGCCCGCTCACGTGTTCTCTCCGCCTCCCGCAAACACAGGCAGCGAAATGCGGATTGCCGCACCGCCCGTTTTGAGGTTTTCTATTTGAATTTTACCGTGATGCTCTTCGACAATCTTTTTGACAATGGCCAAGCCCAGGCCCGTCCCCTTGGCCTTGGTCGTTGCATAGGGCTCGAACAGCCGCGTCATCAGATGTTCCGGAAACCCGGCTCCATTGTCCATTACGGTCAAACAAACATCCTTATTGTTGCTGCGTAGGCGCGTACTGACGTCGACACGCGGTGTGGGGTGGCCGGCCAGCGCATCCTGCGCATTTTGCAACAGATTATGTATCACCTGACGCAATAATGTGGCGTCACCCGCAATGCGCGGCAAATCGGCGTCGAGGTTCAGCACGAGTCCGAGCACCTTGGCGTCGTACAAGGTCAGCACGTCGCACACCAACGCGTTGAGATCGAGGGCCTCGAGTTTGGCGCGCGGCATTCGCGCATAACCAGCAAAGGCATCCACCATGCTTTTCATGGCGGCGACCTGGTTGACGATGGTATGCGTGGCGCGGGTCAGGAACTCGGCGTCGGCCGCTTCCAGGCGTCCGTCCAGCTTGCGTGCGATGCGCTCGGCCGACAGCTGGATGGGCGTGAGCGGATTCTTGATCTCGTGCGCGAGGCGGCGCGCCACCTCGCTCCAGGCGGCATTGCGTTCGGCGTCGATCAGCTTGGTCACATCGTCGAACACCAGCACGTAGCCGCGCTCGACGCCCGCCGGCAGCCGGGTGCCGCGCAGCAGCAACGACTGGCTACCGCCGTGGCCGGTGTAATCGACTTGCTCCTGCCACTCGCCTTCGTGCTCGCCAAAGCGGGTCGCCACCGTTGCGCCGAACGCATGCAGCGCCTCGCCCGGCTGGCCCAGTTCCGCAAGCAGCTGTGCGTCCAGTGTCGATGCGTCCACCCCCAGAATCTGCGCTGCCGCGCTGTTGACCGTGCGCACCCGCAGGGTTTCGTCCAGCACGACCACACCGGACGACAGGTTCGCCAGCACGCGTTCGAGGAAGGCCTTGGCCTGCTCGGTCTGCTGATGGTTCTGCGCGACCTGTTCGCGCGCGTCGGAGAGCTGACGGGTCATGCGGTTGAACGACTGGATCAGCACGCCCAGTTCGTCGCGGCTGGACACCGAGGGCATCTGCGAGAAATCGCCCTTGGCCACGGCACGGGTGCCGCGTGCCAGCGTGCGCAGCGGCGCACCGAGCCGCTCCGACAGCAGATAAGCGATCACGAAGGTCATCA
The DNA here is from genome assembly GCA_036568085.1 of Thiobacillus sp. GTDB lineage: Bacteria > Pseudomonadota > Gammaproteobacteria > Burkholderiales > Thiobacillaceae > Thiobacillus. The sequence continues at coordinate 969 of DATCTE010000329.1, read as the reverse complement.
GCAACGCCAGCATCAGGGTGAGGGTAAGCGCCACACCGTAGATGCGCTTGATGCCCAGCCGCGAGACCGAAATCTGCTGGTATTCCTGGTACGCCAGCTGGACTGCCTGCGCATCGTGCGCCAGCCGGGCCGGCACTGGCTGCACCAGCTGCAGCACGCGCGTCTCGCCGGTCAGGGAACTGGTATACACCGGCACGATGACGTGCATCACCAGCCCGCGCTCGGGCACCTCCTCGATGCGGCTGTAGGGCTGCTGCTGCCGCACCTGCCACAGCACGTTGCGGTCGGGCAGCACCGGCAGCAGGGTGCCGCGTTCGCCGCTGACGTGGGCCACCACGCCGCCGCGCTCGTTGAACAGGGTCAGCTCCTGTACCGAGCTTTGCTCGCGCAGGGTGGACAGGCTGGTGATGACCGAGCCCGGACCTTCGTCCGACAGGGCCAGCGCCATGCGCTGGGCTTTCTTGTCCAGATCGCGCAGCAGGTCATCCAGCGCGGCCTGGCCGAGGTTGACGCCGGAGGCCAGCGCATTGTCCACCCGCACGTCGAACCAGGTTTCGATGGAACGATTGAGAAAGAAGACCGAGGCGCCGTACACCACCAGACCGGGCAGCATGGCGACGACGCCGAACATCAGCAGCAACTTCAGCGTGAGCTTGGCGCCGAACACACCTCGGCGAATGCGTTTCTGCAGCCACCACATGCGCCAGCCCAGCAGCACCAGCAGCGCCAGCACGGCGACGACCGGGGTCGACCCCAACCAGTCGGCGTCCGCGAGGACCGCCGGCATGCCGAGGGAGCGCAGCTGGAGGTAGACCGACTCGTCGGCCGGGGGGCTGGCGAAGGCAACCAGTGACGAGATGACCGTGGTGAGCACCAGAAGCACGCCGAGGGCGAAGACGTAGCGGCGTCGTGTGGTGTCGTCGAAGGTCTCCATGACAACTTCCTCCCTCACCACCGTCCCGCGAGGGG
>DATCTE010000328.1:0-2835 GCA_036568085.1 Thiobacillus sp. | reverse complement strand
CCCACCAGCAGCAGATAGATGAACACCAGGGCGATGATGAAGGCCGATCCGAGGTCGCGGAACACGTCGAGGGTCAGGCGCATTTCCCCGCCCCACAGCAGGTGGTAACCGGTGACGTCGTCCGGCGTTGCCTGGGTGAAGCCCAGATTGCCGGTCTTGAAGCGCACGCCATTGGGCAGCAGGGTGCCGTCCAGCATCTTGTCCAGCGCCAGCACGGCATAGACCGGGCTGGAGGTGATCATTTCGCCGCCCACCATGACCATGGGATGCTGGTCACGGTCGTAGATGGGTTTGCCGTAGGGGACGGTTTCCACCCTGGCGATCGCGCCCAGCGGCACCTGCTTGCCCATCATGTTGGTCAGGCGGATCGCCATCAGCGACTCGGGCGACTGGCGCTCCGCGCGCGGCAGGCGCACCACGATGTTGATGGGGTCGCGCGCGGAGTCCACGTGCACCGAGCCGATCGACAGGCCGGACACATAGTCGCGCAGCAGTTTGCCTACCTGGCCGGCGACGATGCCAGACAGGGCGGCTTTCTCGCGATCCACCTGTACCGAGAAGGATTGCGTGGTGGCAGTCACCGAATCGTCGGTGTTGATCATGCCGTAGACCGAGTCGAACGCGCGGCGCACCTCGGGCGAGGCACCGCGCAGTTTTTCATAGTCGGGCCCATACAGTTCGGCCAGCACCTGCGCCTGCACCGGCGGGCCGGGCGGGGTTTCGTAGAGCTTGATGCGGGCCTGCGGGAACGCCTGGCGCAGCGGCTTGAGGCTGTCGTTGAGCGCCTGCACGATCTGGTGCGACGAGGTCGAACGCTGATGCTTGTCCATCAGGTTGACCCGGATCTGCGCCAGATTGTCGCCGCGCTTGATCGGGTCGCCCCGCACCAGGGCGGCGAAGTCGATAGGCGCGGTCATGCCGAGGAAGGTCTGGTAATCGGTGACGAAGCGGTTGTGCGCCAGCACCCCGCCCACCGCACGTGCGGCGCGGTCGGTTTCTTCCAGCGTGGTGCCGGCCGGGGTGTCGATTTCCACCAGAAAGGTGTTGGTGTTGTCGTTGGGCAGCATCTTGAGTTCCACCCCCAGCGCCGACAGCGGCCCGTTCATGCCCGAGGGACGGATGAACTGCCACGCCGGCATCAGCATGGCGACAACCAGCAAGCCCAGCACCGCCAGAAACATCAGGTTGCGGCGGCCGCTGTGCTCGATGAAGGGCGTGACGGTTTTGACATAGGCGCGATGCAGCCGGTCGGTCTTGCGCGCGCCCGCTTCTTCCAGGCTTTCCTTGCGCGCGAGTTCGCTCAGTGCGGCCTTTTTCCTGAGCCACAAATTGGTCGCCCACGGCACCACGATGTAGGCGATCAGCAGCGAGGCGATCATGGCCACCGGCACGTTGAACGGGATGGGCAGCATGAAGGGACCCATCATGCCGGTGACGAAGGCCATCGGGATGAAGGCCAGGATCACCGCGATGGTGGCGATATTGGTGGGATTGCCGATTTCATTGGTGGCCTGGATGACCACGTCCTTGAAATCGCGGTCGCCGATGCCGTGATGCAGATGGCGGTGAATGTTCTCCACCACCACGATGGCGGCGTCGACCAGCAGGCCCAGCGACAGGATCAGCGCGAACAGCGTGATGCGGTTGATGGTCTGGCCGGCGAACAGGCCGATCGTCAGCACCACGAACAGGATCAGCGGCACGGTCAGGGTGACGATGCCGGCCTCGCGCCAGCCGAGGAAGAACACCAGGATCACCACGACCGAACTGATCGCGATGCCGAGGTGCTCGACCAGGGTGTTGACCGCATCGTTGGCGCGGGCGCCGTCGTCGCGGGTCACGGCAACCGTGATGTCGGCGGGGATGGCCTGGCGCTTGAGCTGTTCCAGTTTCGCCAGGACGGCGTTCGCCACTACCACCGCATTGGTGCCTGCTTTCTTCGCAATGGCCAGGGTCACGGCCGGCGCCTCGCCGCGCGCCGCGTCCTTGCCGGCTGCGGGGCCAAAGGCAAAGCGCGTGCTCTGGTCCACCTCCTGCGGGCCATCCACGATGGTAGCGACGTCCTTCAGGAACACCGGCCGCCCGTTGGGCGCGCCGATGACGATGTCGCCCACTTCCCGGGCGCTGCCGAGAAAGCCCTGCACCCGCAAGGGTGAGGCCCGGTTGTTGTCCACCAGGGTGCCGGCCGGCACGGCGACGTTCTGCCCCTGCAGCATCTGGTCAACCTGGTCGAGCGCGATCCCCGCTGCCGCCAGCCTGGCGGGAGAAATCCACACGTTGACCGCGCGCGGCGCGCCGCCCATGAGCTGGGTGAACGACACCCCGGGCACATTGCGCAGTTGCTCCAGAACGCGGCTCGCCACCTGGCGGATCTGCTGATCGTCAAGCTTGCTGGATGACAGCGTCAGCGTCATGATCGGCACGTCGTCGACGTTGACCGGCTTGACCACCGGCTGCATGGCGCCGGGCGGCATGCGGTCCATGTTCTGCATCAGCTGGTTGTAGAGCTTGACCAGGCTCTTTTCCTGGTCTTCCCCCACCTTGAACTGCACGGTGACCAGGCCGAAGTCCGGGGCGGCGTAGCCAAAGGTGTGATCGACGCCGGACTGGGCGTTCATGATGGCTTCCAGCGGCTTGACCACCAGGTTCTGGATTTCCTCGGACGAGGCGCCCGGCTTGGCGACGATGATGTTGGCTGCCGGCACCACGATCTGCGGGTTGTATTCGCGCGGGGTGACGAACAGCGCCATCATGCCCGCCAGCGCCACCGCCAGCATGATCATGGCGGTGATCTTGGATTCGATGAAAACACCGGCCAGTTTGCCGGCGATATTG